>NZ_JAMQWD010000016.1:0-164902 GCF_024744415.1 Vibrio sp. RM-41-2B
ATCACAGCTTTTAAGTTGCTCTGACTTACTTTTGTGATCTTCATCTTTAAAGGATGATCCGAACTTAATCTTTAGCTAATATCTTTAGCTAACGAAATTAAGTAAAAGAGCAGAATGGCTAAAAAAATCACCATGAGTGACATTGCGGCGGCGGCTGGCGTCTCTCAGTCGACCGTATCGCTGGTATTGAATGGCTCAACTTCCGTAAAAATCGCGGAAGCGACCAAACGTAAAGTGCTCGAAACCGCAGAATCACTTGGCTACAAAAACAAAAAGGTTGCCCATGCTTTGGGACGCCCTAAAAAGATCGCATTGGTGATCAACGGCTTAACCAGTTATGACCCATTTATCGATGCCATCAATGCAGCGAGAGAAGAAGCGTGGTCGAACGACTACATATTGGTGACGTTCAATTACAGCCATGATGAAGTGTTGGCAAGCAAGATTGAGTCGGAGATCAACGGCGGTGATTACGCAGGCTTGGTTTACGCATCCAGTATGACGCGAGAGTTGGAGCAGCAACGCGTCACAACTTCCTTACCGACTGTGCTGCTGAACTGCACCAACGAAGAACACACCGAAACGCCAAGTATTTTGCCGGCCGATATGATTGGAGCTTACAAAGCAGTTTCACACCTCACGACGCAAGGTTATCGTCGCATTGCCATGCTGTCTGGTGAAAGTTGGATGCTAGCCAGTAAGCAACGTGCCGATGGTTATCGTCAGGCTCTCATTGATGCAGACATCATTCCTAACTCAGAGTATTTAGTCGATGCAAACTGGTCGCTAAAAGAAGCGCACCAGCAAACACTGGCACTACTGAATATGGAGCAGCCGCCAGAAGCGATTTTCTGTGGCAGCGACTATATGGCAATGGGGTGCTACCAAGCGATAGCGGAGTTGGGGTTGAAGATTCCTCACGATGTTGCCGTTGTCGGTTACGATAATCAGCAAATCGCCTCTGAAAGCTTCCCAGCATTAACGTCGGTTGAACTGCCCTACTCAGACATGGGTAAACTCGCAATCGAATCGTTGATGGCACTGATTGAAGGGCAACCGTTGCTTTCTAACAAACGCAAAGTAGAGGGTGAGCTCATCGTTCGAACCTCTTCGACAAAAACAAAAAAGGTGGGCATGTAGCCCACCATAACACCCAAAGTCGTTGGAGTTGCATCGCTGCCGCTGCAAGTTCAAAAGGCAGAAGTGCTATCTAAAATTCAAACTGATAAGTAGTTTGATGCTGATAGCAATTCCCAGAGCTCAACACCCCATTGTTGAGTCCCCATTCTGGTTTGTTTGGCCCGTCTGGCAAGTATTGCGTTTCCAATGCTAGGCCGTCATAGCGTTCGTAAGTTTTACTTGCACCTGGCGTACCGGCTAAGAAATTACCTGAATAAAACTGGATGGCAGGCTTGGTGGTTTTCACCTTCATCACCACATCTTCTTTTGGTGCAATTAAAACCGCAGCGACAGACACGCCATCGGTCACTTCAGGCATGAAGACAAAGGCGTGATCGTAGCCACCAGCAGTTTTCTGATCTTGCTCGGCAAGAAATTCTTGGCCAATCGATTTTGGCTCGGTGAAGTCGAAACTGGTACCAGAAACTGGCTTTTGTTCACCGGAAGGAATTAACCCCGCATCTGTTGGCAAGTAATACCCAGCGTTAAGCTGTAAAGTATGATCCAAACTTTTCGCGCGGCTCGCCTCACCAGCCAAGTTAAAGTAGGCGTGATTGGTTAAATTCACTGGTGATGTTTTGTCGGTCTTAGCATCATAGGCGACAGCTAATTCATTCTCGTCAGTGAGCGTGTACGTCACCTTCACATCGAGGTTTCCCGGATAGCCTTGGTCACCGTCCGGGGAGCGAAGTGAAAAAGTGACCTGTTGATCATTTTGCTCTTCAACCTTCCAGCGGCGTTTATCAAACCCTTCTAGGCCACCGTGCAGTGAGTTTTCACCGTTATTGATACCAAGTTGATACTTCTCTCCGTCTATCTCAAACTGCCCCTTCGCAATTCGGTTAGCAAAGCGGCCAACAATGGAACCGAAGTAAGCGTCTTGCTTCATGTGTTCAGCCATATTTGGTGAGCGCAACAACACTTCACGGTTTTCACCATTTACCGGTAATGTGCAACTCAACCACGTCGCACCAATATCCATAAACGACGCCGTCATACCATTCGCGTTGGTCAAATGAATCAGAGTCGCAGTTTGGCCATCAAACGACGGCGTTTGCGCCATCGCTTGTTCTAGTTGTTGAAAATAGGCTTTCATCATCATTCCTTACAGCACTTCAACCAAACCCGCACCATTTTTGGCTTGGCAAACATAAATCGACTCTTTTAAGCCCGTAGCCGCTTGGTACTTCGCTTCAACTGCCGCTTTCACATCATCAACCAGTGCTGGCGGTACAAGTGCCACAATGCAGCCACCAAAGCCACCGCCGGTCATGCGCACGCCGCCTTGATCGCCGATCACCTCTTTGACTATCTCCACCAGCGTATCGATTTCTTTTACCGTGATTTCGAAATCATCGCGCATCGAGGCATGAGACTCGGCCATCAGCTCGCCCATACGCTTCATGTCGTGTGCTCGTAGCGCTTGCGCCGCTTCCACAGTACGATCGTTTTCTGTGATGACATGACGGGCACGTTTTGCCACCATTTCATCCAGCTCAGCGACTTTCTCGTTGAACTGCTCAATCGTCACATCACGCAAAGCTTTCACTCCGAAAATACGCGCCGCTTCTTCACATTGCTGACGACGAGTGTTGTATTCACTGTCGACTAAACCACGTTTTTTATTCGAGTTGATGATCACGACTGCCATCTCTTCTGGCATCGAGACCGCTTCAGTTTCAAGGCTACGGCAATCTAATAGCATCGCATGATTTTCACGCCCTTCCGCTGAAATCATTTGATCCATGATGCCGCAGTTGCAACCGACGAATTCGTTCTCTGCTTGCTGACCGTTTAACGCGATTTCGGCTTGGCTGATTTCAAGGTTAAACAGCACTTTAAAGGTTTGACCGATCACCACTTCCAATGCCGCCGATGAGCTCAAACCCGCGCCTTGAGGTACGTTGCCACTGACTGAAATATCCGCTCCAGTAAACTGGTAGCCACGCGCCAGAAGACACTTCACCACGCCGCGAATGTAGTTCGCCCACATTTTGTCTTGCTGGAAGGTAATGGCTTGCGTGATATCGAATTCGTCCATTGCGTTACCGTAATCGACCGACACCACACGCACGATATTGTCTTCACGCTTTGCCGCCGCCACGACCGTTTGGTAGTTAATGGCACACGGTAGGACAAAACCATCGTTGTAATCGGTGTGCTCACCAATCAAGTTCACACGACCAGGCGCTTGGATAATATGGCTAGGTGCGTAGCCCAACACTTGCTCAAATGACGCTTTCACATTTTGGATAAGTTCAGACATAGGGACGTTCTCTTAAAATAGTAATTTGTGTGGGATAGCGCGTTGAGCCTAACTTTCTATCTGTAAAGTCGCGCTATCCCGTTATTCGTAATCAGTCCAATTTAAAGACTTAGCATTCTTTGTAGTGGACATCACTCACATCACGCAGACGCTGCGCCGCTTGCTCTGCGGTAAGGTCACGTTGGCTTTCTGCCAGCATTTCGTAGCCCACCATGAACTTACGAACCGTGGCACTGCGCAGTAGTGGCGGATAGAAAAGTGCATGAAGCTGCCAATGGTCGATGTCGGTGCCCTGGTCAAAAAATGGTGCGTAATGCCAGCCCATAGAGTATGGGAATGAGCACTGGAATAAGTTGTCGTAACGGCTGGTCAGCTTCTTGATCGCTACCGCTAAATCGTCTCGTTGCTCATCGCTGAGTTCACTCATGCGACGAATGTGCGTTTTCGGCAGCAACATGGTTTCGAACGGCCAAGCAGCCCAGTAAGGCACCACCGCCAACCAGTGTTCGGTTTCCACCACGATGCGTGAGCCGTCTTTGAGTTCCGCTTGTACGTAATCCACCAGCAAGTTGCTGCCGTGTTCTTGGTAGTACGCTTTTAGGTTGTGCTCTTTGCGCTCGATCTCATTTGGTAAGAAGCTGTTCGCCCAGATTTGACCGTGCGGATGAGGCTGAGAACAGCCCATGGTTTCACCTTTGTTTTCGAACGCCTGAACCCAAACGTACTCTTTGCCTAGCTCTTCAATTTGCTCATTCCATGTATCAATCACGCCACGAATTTTATCCACTGGCAGCTCCGGTAAGGTTTTGCTGTGATCTGGCGAGAAGCAAATCACTCGGCTCAAACCACGCACGCCTTGCGTTTTGAATAGCGGGTTGTTTGACTCCGGTGCATCTGGTGAATCCACCATCAGCGCAGCAAAATCGTTATTGAACACATAGGTGCCTTGGTAGTCTGGATTAACATCGCCAGAGATACGTTCGTTGGTTGGACAAAGGAAACATTTACCGTCATAGCTTGGTAGCTCATCCAGTGCGGGCTTTTCATCTGCGCCGCTCCAAGGGCGTTTTGCACGATGAGGTGAAACCAAAATCCATTGCCCAGTCAGAGGGTTGTAACGGCGGTGTGGATGATCCACTGGGTTAAATTCGACATTCGACATGTTACTTACTCAACTCTTTAAAATTCTTCAAACTCAGCTTCCCAAAACCGTGAGAAGTGCAGATGGCAACGCGGCGACTGCAATTACTCCTGGGAATAACCATTGGGATTTTTTGACTGCCAGTTCCACGTATCGGCGGTCATTTCAGCTACCGTGCGTGTTGCTTTCCAGCCTAGTTCACGCTCGGCTTTTTCCGTACTTGCCCAACATTCAGCAATATCCCCAGGACGACGCGGGCAAAACTCGTAAGGCACTGGTTTACCGCAAGCGGCCGCGAACGCATCCACCATCTCAAGTACGCTCGAGCCTTTACCTGTACCTAAGTTGTAAATGTGCAAACCCGATGTTTCCCCCACCGATTTCAAAGCCGCAATATGGCCGTCGGCCAGATCCATCACATGGATGTAATCACGCACGCCAGTGCCGTCAGGGGTTGGGTAGTCGCTACCGAATACCGCGAGTTTTTCTCGGCGACCAACAGCGACTTGGGCGATAAATGGCATCAGGTTATTGGGAATGCCTTGTGGGTCTTCCCCCATGCAGCCCGATGGGTGCGCGCCAACTGGGTTGAAGTAACGCAGTAATGTGATGCTCCAGTCGTTTTCAGCATGGAACAGATCGCTTAAGCATTGCTCCACCATATATTTACTGCGACCGTATGGATTGGTGGTTGCGCCTGTTGGTGAATCTTCCGTAATCGGCACAATTTCTGGGTCACCGTAAACCGTTGCCGATGAACTAAATACGATGCTTTTCACGCCCGCTTTACGCATGCTGCGCGCCAACACCAATGAGCCATTGACGTTGTTGTCGTAGTACTCAAGTGGTTTTGCCACCGATTCGCCAACCGCTTTGAGGCCAGCAAAGTGGATCACGGCTTGGATGTCGTGCTGCGCGAATACCGTATCCAAAAAGGCTTCGTCACGGATGTCACCTTGGTGGAACGCAGGCTGTTTGCCAGTCAGCGCTTCAATACGGTTTAACACTTCCAGTTTGGCGTTACACAAGTTATCAACGATGATAGGTTCCATTCCCGCTTCAATCATCTGAACGCAAGTGTGACTACCGATGTATCCCATACCGCCTGTGACAAGAACTTTCACTTTTTGCTTCTCCACGTTTGCTGCTTTCTGTTCACACCTCACTCTGATGCGCTAAAAGCCAATCGCCATTGCATCGAATCGGTACGCCCATTTCTTAACTGGCTAAAAGTCTAGCAACCAATCTCGATCCAGATCCGTGATCGAATTCAAATTGTGTAAACGTTTCCACAAAATTACACAAAAGCCTTATTTTAGATGCTGACTTTAGTTAAATTAAACCAGGAGGATGATGAGCAGTGAAGATGAGTCGAGCAGATACCGCTCTCTTTCGTGGATCGCACGATTTTACTAAAAGTTTGTGCATCCCTAAGTAGCTGTTTACAATAGCCAGATTATTGAGTTCTCACTTGGACTGTGAGCAATGCCAACGGGAAATGTACATGGCAACACTAAAAGATATCGCCACTGAAGCGGGCGTCTCACTTGCAACCGTATCGCGAGTTTTGAATGACGATCCGACGTTGAGCGTTAAAGAAGAAACCAAACGCCGCATTTTAGAAATCGCAGAAAAGCTGGAGTACCGCACCAGCAGCTCGAAGAAAGCCACCAAAGAAGCCAAGCAAAAACATCACTTTTTGGCCTTGTACAATTACAAACAAGAAGCAGAAGTGAACGACCCGTACTACTTGTCGATTCGTCATGGGATTGAAACTCAGTGCGACAAACTCGGCATTACGCTAACCAATTGCTACAACAGCGAAATTGATGTTGAAACGCAAAAGATCACGGGTGTCCTTTTAGTCGGAAAAGTCGACCAAAAGGTGGTCAATAAGTTACCTAAACGCCTAGCCGATAGCATCTGTTACATCGACTTTTCAGATCCAACTAGTCCTTACGATTGCGTTGATATCGATCTTGTAAGAATCAGCAAGCAAGTGGTTGATTTCTTTGTACAACAAGGCTACGAGCGCATCGGATTTATTGGTGGACAAGACGAACCCAACACCGCAGACATTCGTGAAAATGCGTTTGTGGACTACGGCAGTCTAAAAGGTGTGGTTTCTGAAGACGACATTTATCGTGGCGATTTCTCTAGCTTGTCCGGTTATGACTTAGCGAAAGAGATGCTGGCCAAAGGCGATTTCCCAAAAGTGATGTTCATTGCTTCGGACTCCATTGCGATTGGTGTGTTACGAGCAGTGCATGAGTTTGGTTTAAACATTCCTGATGATATTGCGCTGATCAGCGTGAACGACATCCCTACCGCGCGCTTTACCTTCCCACCTCTATCTACCGTTCGTATTCATTCTGAAATGATGGGGATTCAAGGCGTGAACTTGTTAGTAGAAAAATACCGTGACGGACGCGCACTGCCCCTTCAAGTGTACGTTCCAAGCAAGCTCAAGCTACGCGGCACAACTCGATAAAACCCCCTCAAAACTGCTCAAATAAGGCACTGAATTTTCAGTGCTTTTTTATTTCTTCTTTTATTTTCTACCGAATTTTTACTGTTTTTACTTTCCAAAACAATCTAGAACGCATTCCTTTACGCTGATCATATCTTGCTCAACATTGGTCATTTAAAACGTGACCAAGTTAAAGTAAAACGTTTTCACTAATTTATTTTAGTAAAACTTTCACTAATATATTTCTCAGATTATTCATAAGCATTTTTCACAATACATCGGCCGTTATTTTTGCACTGATGTTGAGCCGCGATGAAATCGTCCCGCACTCCAACATAAGCGCACCAAGCCGAGGGGAGATCAAAACGTGAACAATTGGGAAAACTTCCAACACTTACACGAGAATCGTATGGCACCGCGTGCGTACTTTTTCTCCTACGACTCTGTTCAGAGCGCACAAACCTTTCAACGTGAACTGAGTCGCCGCTTTATGTTACTCAGCGGCCAATGGAGATTCCGTTATTTCACCAACCCAATGTTGGTACCTGATGAGTTTTACTCACAAACAATGAACGACTGGGGACACATTACCGTCCCAAACATGTGGCAAATGGAAGGTCACGGCGATCTGCAATACACCGATGAGGGCTTCCCATTCCCGATCGACGTCCCGTTTGTACCAACCGACAACCCAACGGGCGCTTATCAACGCACATTTACACTTGGTCCACAGTGGGATAACCAACAAACCATCATCAAGTTCGACGGCGTGGAAACCTACTTTGAAGTGTACGTAAACGGCGAGTACGTCGGCTTTAGTAAAGGCAGCCGACTCACAGCGGAATTCGACATTTCCAAGTTCGTCCAACAAGGCGAAAACTTGCTCTCTGTACGCGTGATGCAGTGGGCCGATTCCACTTACATTGAAGACCAAGACATGTGGTGGACGGCGGGGATCTTCCGCGATGTTTACCTTGTGGGCAAAGAGCAGGTTCACGTCCGAGACCTAACAATTCGCACCGATTTCGCCGACGATTACCAAAGTGCGACGCTCAGTGCTCAAGTCGAATTAGAAAACCTTTCCACCGCTATCGCGTCTGGCTATACGCTGGAATACGCACTGCATGACAAAGGCACTGTCGTAGCCAGTGGTCAATGCGATTCACTGACTATCCAAAACCACCACTCAACAAGCTTTGCGATTGATATGGTGAATCCAACGCATTGGACGGCTGAAAATCCTTACCTTTACCACTTGTTCATTACCTTAAAAGATCACCAAGGCAACGTAGTGGAAGTGATCCCACAACGCGTGGGTTTCCGTGATATCAAAGTGCGTGATGGCCTGTTCTACATCAACAATCAATACGTGATGCTGCATGGTGTAAACCGTCATGATAACGACCACCTAAAAGGTCGCGCAGTGGGCATGGACCGCGTGGAAAAAGATCTGATTTTGATGAAACAACACAACATCAACTCAGTTCGCACCGCACACTACCCGAACGACCCACGCTTCTACGAGTTATGTGATATTTACGGCCTGTTTGTGATGGCAGAAACCGATGTGGAAACCCACGGCTTTGCCAACGTTGGCGACCTCAGCCGCATCACCAATGATCCTGCTTGGGAAGCGGTGTTTGTCGATCGCGCAGTGCGTCATGTTCATGCGCAAAAGAACCACCCTTCTATCATCATGTGGTCACTCGGTAACGAATCGGGTTATGGCTGTAACATCCGTGCGATGTATACCGCGACCAAAGCAATTGATGACACCCGTTTGGTTCACTACGAAGAAGACCGCGATGCTGAGGTCGTCGATGTGATTTCGACGATGTACTCACGCGCTCAACTGATGAATTACTTTGGCGAACACCCACACGAGAAGCCACGCATTATCTGCGAATACGCACACGCGATGGGTAACGGGCCGGGTGGTCTGACGGAATACCAAAACGTGTTCTATGCGCACGACCACATTCAAGGTCACTACGTTTGGGAATGGTGTGATCACGGCATTCTAGCGCGTGATGAACACGGCCAAGAGTTCTACAAATACGGCGGCGATTACGGCGATTACCCAAACAACTACAACTTCTGTATGGATGGTTTGATTTACCCAGATCAAACCCCGGGCCCTGGCCTGAAAGAGTACAAACAAGTCATTGCACCGGTGAAAATCCGCGCCGTTGAAGGTTGCCATGACCGCTTTATCGTTGAGAACAAACTGTGGTTCACCAACCTCGATGATTACACCATCACTGCCGACGTGCGTGCCGAAGGTGAAACCCTGCGTAGCGTGCAATTCAAAGTCGAAGCTTTGGTAGCCAACAGCGCTCGTGAAGTGAGCATCGACTTACCAGAATTGGATGAGCGCGAAGCCTTTGTTAACTTCACCGTACGCAAAGACAGTCGCACGCTTTACAGCGAAGCCAACCATGAAATTGCGGTGTATCAGGTCCAACTGAAAGACAACACCGCGACGTTGCCTGCGCTGGTCAACCACAATATTCAACCCTTGGTGCTTGAAGAAAGCCGCCTAGAGCACGTGATCACAGGTCATAGCTTCACGCTTACCTTCTCCAAAGTAAACGGCAAGCTGACTTCTTGGCGCGTAAATGGCGAAGAGATCATTCAATCTGAGCCGAGACTGAACTTCTTCAAACCGATGATTGATAACCACAAACAAGAGTATGAAGGTTTGTGGCAGCCAGCGCATCTGCAAATCATGCAGGAACACTTCCGCACACTTGCAATGGAAGCAACCGATGATTCCGTCTTGATTACGACCACCAGCATCATTGCGCCGCCGGTCTTTGATTTTGGCATGCGTTGTACCTATCGCTATCAAATCAATGCTCAAGGCCATTTGAACGTGGAACTGAGTGGCGAGCGCTACGGCGACTACCCTCACGTGATTCCGGTCATCGGCTTGGATTTGGGCATCAACGGCAGCTTTGATCAAGTGAGTTACTACGGTCGTGGCCCAGAAGAAAACTACCAAGACAGTTGCCAAGCCAACCTCATTGATGTTTACCACACCAATGTGGCGGACATGTTCGAGAACTACCCGTTCCCGCAAAACAATGGCAACCGCCAACACGTGCTCTGGGCCTCACTCACCAACCGTCATGGCACAGGGTTATTGGTGAAACCTCAACAAGAAATCAACTTCAGCGCGTGGTTCTACACCAACCAAAATCTGCATGAAGCGCAACATACGATCGAGCTAGAAAAGAGTGGCTACATCACCCTTAACCTTGACCATCAAGTGATGGGGTTAGGCTCAAACTCATGGGGCAGCGAAGTGCTCGACTCTTACCGCGTGTACATGGACGAGTTCCGTTACGGTTTGACGCTGATGCCACTGCAAGCAGGCGATTGCAACGCACAAGTGATGGCAAACCATGATTTCGATAACGCGTTTTTCACTCAAACCAATACTCAATCAGTCAACGAGGCGTAACCCATGATCGTGTTAGACAGCTTAGAGCAATTCCAACAGGTATATCGCAACGGTCGTAAATGGAACCGCTGTGTGGAAGCCATTGGCAACATCGGCAACATCAAAGATGGCGTGATGCACTCGATTGGCGATTCACTGGTTTACATGGTTGAAGATGGCATCGCGAAACAAACCGAAACGTTCATCGGTAACCGTCGTTACTTCGATGTGCATTACTACCTCGAAGGCCGAGAAACCGTTGAGTTCGCGGATAAAACCGCGTTGACACTAGAACAAGCTTATCGTGATGAAACCGACCGCGAATTTTTTTCTGGTCAGGGTGAAACACGTGAGCTTTGCGAAGGCCAAGTGGCGATTTTTGAAAACAGTGAAGCGTACCGCTTCCATGGAGACAACCGCGTAAGAAAAGTGG
Source organism: Vibrio sp. RM-41-2B (assembly GCF_024744415.1). Classification (NCBI taxonomy): domain Bacteria; kingdom Pseudomonadati; phylum Pseudomonadota; class Gammaproteobacteria; order Vibrionales; family Vibrionaceae; genus Vibrio; species Vibrio sp. RM-41-2B. The sequence continues at coordinate 10,935 of NZ_JAMQWD010000016.1, forward strand.
TGCTCAAAGTGACCATCGAAGATGGCTACTTCCTAAATAAATAAAACAAGAGAAGGGCTGTGGTCACAGCATTACAAGCCCTTCCTCCCTGCAATTCCAACGTGATTCACCGGAGATAGAACATGTCTGAATCCAAACGTAATACGATAGGCAAATTCGGGTTGTTGTCCCTCACCTTTGCCGCAGTATTTAGCTTTAATAACGTAATCAATAACAACATCGAGATCGGTCTAGCTTCTGCGCCAATGTTCTTTCTGGCGACCATTTTTTATTTCATCCCTTTCTGTTTAATCATCGCAGAATTCGTATCTCTGAATAAAGATTCTGAAGCGGGGGTCTACGCATGGGTAAAAAGCTCACTCGGCGGTCGCTGGGCGTTTATCTCTGCCTACACTTACTGGTTCGTTAACCTATTCTTCTTCACATCCTTGCTGCCGCGTGTTATCGCTTATGCGTCTTACGCGTTCTTGGGCTATGAATACATTCTGACGCCATTCACCACTACCGTGCTCAGTATGATTTTGTTTGCCTTTGCAACCTACGTATCGACGAACGGCGCGAAAATGTTGGGGCCAATTACGTCGGTGACCTCCTCCCTCATGCTGCTACTGACAATGTCGTATATTTTACTGGCTGGCGCAGCGTTGATCGGCGGCGTAGAACCAGCTGACCCAATTACTGTAGAAGCGATGATCCCTGATTTCAGCTGGGCATTTTTAGGCATTACTACATGGATCTTTATGGCGGCAGGCGGTGCGGAATCAGTCGCGGTTTACGTAAACGATGTGAAAGGCGGCTCGAAATCGTTCGTTAAAGTCATCATCATCGCAGGTATCTTTATCGGTGTGCTTTACTCAGTCGCGTCTGTTTTGATTAACGTGTTTGTTCCTAGCGAAACCCTAAAATACACGGGTGGCTCGGTACAAGTATTTGAAGGTTTGGCTGCGTACTTTGGTTTGCCAGAAGTATTGATGAACCGCTTTGTAGGCTTGGTATCCTTTACCGCTATGTTTGGCTCTCTACTGATGTGGACAGCAACGCCAGTGAAAATCTTCTTCTCTGAGATTCCAGAAGGCATTTTTGGTAAGAAAACCGTAGAGCTGAACGAAAACGGCGTACCAGCTCGCGCAGCTTGGTATCAGTTCCTTATCGTTATCCCATTGATGATCATCCCAACATTAGGTTCTAACATCGCTCAAGATCTGATGAACACGGTGATCAACATGACCGCAGCGGCATCCATGCTGCCACCACTGTTCATCATGTTGGCGTACCTGAATCTGCGCTTGAAACTGGATCACGTTGAGCGTGATTTCAAAATGGGCTCACGCAAAATGGGCATCGCTACCGTATCGGTACTGATCGCTATCTTTACGGTTGGTTTCTTAGCATCGACCTTCCCTACTGGGGCCGACATCATGACCATCATTTTCTACAACGTTGGCGGTATCGTGATTTTCCTTGGCTTTGCTTGGTGGAAGTACAGCCAATACGAAAAATCATTGAATCAGGAAGAGCGTATAAAAGAAGCCGCGCCAGCTTCGCAAGCGGTATAACACAGACTCTCAATGACAAACATTCTGGGCACCCTTTGGTGCCCTTTTTTATATGTGAGAGGTAATGGTCGAAGAAACCAACTCGCGTAGCCAAATGCCTTTGTCTTCATTGTTTCGGCTTGAATGCCACAGCATGGCAATATCAAAATCCGCAACGGCGATCGGCGGCTTAATAGTAATGAGATCGTCCGAAAAGCCCTCCGCCAACGCCATTTTTTCTGGCACGATGGCAATGAGATCGCGCTTTTTCAACAAATGCCGAATAGTGAGAAAGTTGCGCGACGCCACGGTGACTTTACGGCTCAAGCCATGTTCTGCGAGCTTTTGGTCTACTTGTGTCTTTAAGCTCCCATCGGGACTTACCAGAGCTTGCTCTATGTTCGCGAACGCTTCCAGAGATAGCTGTGTTTCCCCTTTCAATACCTGTTTATCACACATACACACATGTTTTTCCGTGTACAAGTACAAGCTCTCAAAGTTGTCATCCAACACCGGCATGCTGCCAATAATGACATCGAGCTTTTCGTGCTCAGTTAATGCCACGTAGTTGCTACGATTGACGTTAATAAAACTGATCTGGGCCTCTGGTGCGCGCTGGCGTATTTCGTCATAAAGCCGAGGAGCAAAAATAAACTCGGCATAATCCGTTAACCCAATGCGACATACACCCGCGTAATTTTCAGGCTGGAAGACAGACTTAGTGAGCAAGTCTTTGGCGATAGAGTCCAGCAAATGATGCACGGTTGGCGCGATGTGGTGAGCGTGCTCGGTGGGCTCCATCTTGTGTCCTTTTCGCTCAAAAAGCGGGTCGTCAAACAACAACCTTAAACGAGACAAACTATGACTCATCGCCGACTGGCTAACGTAACTTTTCTCTGCCGCGACGCTAACGCTTCGATGGCGATACAAGTAGGAAAACGTCACCAATAAGTTCAAGTCAATGTTGCGCCACTGAATGTCCTCTTTCACCTCAACACCTTCATCCCATTTCATTCATAAACGAAATTAAATCTATCAATTTGAGTCATTTTAGAGCATCCGATAAATTAGCAACAATGCTTTTTAGATAAACAGGCTCGACATGTTCACCATCTTCAAAACTTTTTTCTGGCTAGGTTGGTTCAGCTTCGGCGGCCCTGCGGCTCATATTGGTTATTTTCGCCAAACCTTTGTTGAGAAACTGAAATGGCTTGATGACAGCGAGTACGCGCAAATCGTCGCACTCAGTCAGTTTTTGCCGGGACCGGGATCAAGCCAAGTCGGCTTTGCATTGGGTTATAAGCGCGGTGGTTTAAGTGGCGCATGCGCAGCATTTGTCGGATTCACGCTTCCTTCGGTGATCATCATGTTGGCACTGGCGATGGTGAGCAGCCAAATCACCGACACCGCTGTGTTTCAAAACATAGTCCACGGCCTAAAACTGCTCGCAGTCGTGGTCGTGGCGGATGCGACTTGGGGCATGTACAAAAACTTCTGCCAAAGCAAACTGACCGCGGGTTTGTGCGTCGCGACTGCGATTGCGTTGCTGGTGGCACCAAGCATCATGACGCAAATGTTCGTGTTGCTCGCAGCAGGTTTTGTCGGCATGCGATATCTGAAGAAAGACTCCGCGCCATCAACCGAGCCGTTTAAACCGTCTATCGCGCCATTGGCTCTATTTGCGGTGCTTTTACTCGGCTTACCGTTAGTGGCTCATACGTTGCCTTTGCTTGGGCTGTTTAGTGATTTTTTCCAAGCTGGTAGCCTAGTGTTTGGTGGCGGTCATGTGGTTCTGCCGCTTCTGCAAAACATTGTTGGTGACCAGCTTAGCCAAGATGCATTTTTAACAGGCTACGCCGCTGCACAAGCTGTACCGGGGCCAATGTTCACCTTTGCGACTTTTATCGGCTATGAGCTTTCGGATACGCCAATTTTAGGCGCGCTGATCGCAACGCTTGGCGTATTCCTCCCAGGTTTTCTTTTACTGCTTGGCGTTCTTAAAAACTGGCAAGCACTGGCAGGCAAACCGCTGGTCTCCGGCGCCATCAACGGTGTAAATGCCTCGGTAGTAGGGTTACTACTCGCGGCACTTTACCAGCCAGTATTTAGCAGCGCAGTTGTTACTCCCATCGACATGGCGTTAGTGATTTCGGGTTTCTATCTACATAAAAAACTCAACCTTTCGGTGCTGTGGATGATCGTGTTTTTTGTGGGAGCAGGCCTTGTCACGGGCATGATGTAGCCTGCTGATACGCCAACTATTAAATCCAGATAAACCACGGGCACTCAAATACGAGTGCCCTTGCTTAGATTAGATAGCGATAACGGAACAGACCCCCGATTAAAAGAGCATCACAAAGGTAGGAGATAATTACCCCATATCCACACTACATCCCGATGTACAAGTCGATAGCCGCAAAACCTCAATGCTGTTGATTAAAGAACGTACACCACGATTTTATGACTTAACTTCTCTCGGTTAAGCCATTGTTCATTCTTACCAACTTAACCGCATCATGACGAGAATGGACATCGAGTTTTTTATATAATTTGTATATATGGCTTTTCACTGTACTTTCAGACAAGAAAAGTCTTGAAGCAATTTGTTGATTTGAAATGCCGTACACAAGTAGCTCTAGAATCTGTTTTTCTCTGCATGTTAACTCATCATGCTGCTGTTCTTCGGACAAATTTGCATGCCGATAATTGAGGACTAACTTCTCTAGGTACATTCTTGGCAGCCACAACCCACCTTTCAGTACGTATTCCGCGCCATCACATATATGTGTCACTGATGCGCTTCGGAGCAAAATTCCTTTTAACAACTTCCAATGCAGTAAGTCCGTTTGTACTTTTTCACAAGGGACGTTGTGAAGCATAAAGGACCACCCAAATAGATCAAAATCTGGTAACTTTCCTTGCATTTCAAGCTGACGCATAAAATCGTAATCAATAAACATCAAATCGATACTGAGTGAGTGACTTCTGAACACCACTTCATCTGGTTGCATTATCTTTACATCGACATCATGAATGGAAGACAGCTGTTTTTTTATTAAGTTACTTTGTAAATTACTCTCAGCTAGCAGTATCAAGTGCTTCTTTTCCATAGTCCCACCACATTAACTTACCTGTTTCACCAACCCCCGTTAGAAAATTAATTGGGGATAGCAAAGAGAATTTATCTTCATTTTAAGTAGAAAATATAGCACTTCAGAATGATATCGCATTGCTTTTCAGCACCGAAAAAGGCTTAAAAAGTATGAACCTGTTATATTTTTATCCATACTTTTCAACCTGTGTTAGCATAAGGATATGATTTATAATATTAAATAATAAAGATAATAATTGGATAAAATACCATTTATAAAAAATGGATGACTGCTCCGCTCAGTGCGATAGAACGAACTACTTCTTTATATTGGCTTCATTTCATACTTGATGAGTACTTAAAGTAAATACAAAAAATAACATTCTGATTATGTTATTTTTTTCTTTAATACCTTAAAGAGACGCACCTAAATACTCCCTTTCAGCCTGAATCATTCTCAATAATGAGAACAGATTTCACTAATCCTTTCTTATAATTTCATCGCTTCCCACAACATTTGAAGGAAGCAGCAAGAAGTTAAGTGCAGTCATTTTTAATCAGGAATAACAGGAAATGGAGTAATCGTTATGACTCTAAACAAAACAGGGCTTGCTTTAGCAATGTCAGCAATTTTATTTAGTGGCTCTCTAATCGCGAATGAGATCGATGATGGAGACGACAACATGCAATGGACTGACAGCGCTAATACTGCTATCGGTTTATCAGGCAGCTTTAACGACAACAGTGACAACAGTGCTTCATTGGGTGTTGGCGATAGCTTTAACGACAACAGTGACAACAGTGCTTCACTGGGTATCGGTGATAGCTTTAACGACAACAGCGATACTGACAACAGTGCAACTCTTGGCGTTGATGACAGCTTTAATGACAACAGCGACAGTTCAAACTCGAGCATGAACACAGCTCAAAGCCACAACGACAATAGTACGTCTAACGCTAACGACAACAGTACCAGTGCTGATCTTGATGTGAGCCTAAATAGTGATAGTAGTGATTCAAGTACTAACACAAATAGAAGCCACAACGACAACAGCGACTCTAGTACTACTGTAAGACGTAGCAACAACGACAACAGTGACTCTAGTATCAACAGTAGCTTTAACGATAACAGCGATAATCGTAATCAAAGCGACAACCGTAACCAGAGTGATAACCGTAGCTACGCTGATTCAAGCACAACAAACTCGAACAGCTTTAACGACAATAGTAACTATCAAAGTGACTCGAGCTCAACAAATGTTGATAGCTTCAATCAAGTCCATATGGATACAGATATGGTTGTTGCGAGCTCAAGTCTAATGGGTGGTGTTACAGGTGCATCAGTTATTTATGCAACTAACGCGGATGATACTCGAGTTCGAGTTGAAAACATGAACACCCTTGGTGGTCTTGGTGGTGCAGCTGGTATTACTACCGTTGGTCAGAATGCTGGTTCAAATTCACTTGTACAACAATCTGTTACAACTAATGCAAGTGTGTTTACTGGGGGTGAGTAACCGACTAGTAGGAGAAAGCGATGCGTTTGGCAATCTGTACTTTGAGTATGATAGTGGCCTGCACTGCACTCGCTGATGACATTGCATTATCTGGCGGAGAAGTTAGCTTGGATATCATGAATGAATCAAGAGGTGGACAAAATGTTGAACTCGACTTGGTTTATGCAGAATCAGATATCAATGGTATTTCGTCAGATAATGTCGCGTCAAACACCGTGAGTGGTAACAATATACTATCAAGTGGAGCGTTCGCAGACAGTTCGGGTATATCCAACGTAATTCAGAACAGCGGAAACAACGTTTTAATCCAGAACTCTACCGTCGTTAACCTGACACTCAAGTAAACAATATGAAAGTATTAAATAACTTAATTTGGCTGATGCTCGTTTATTCAGCATCAGCCATTTCATTAGAACTGCTACCTTACCGAGCACATTACTCTGTTCCTGTTAAAAGCTACAAAGAAATAGTGTTTGGTGATGTTTTTCGCCAACAGTATGACTTCAGCTGTGGCTCTGCCGCCCTGGCTTCTCTTCTCACTTTTCATTATGCAACAGAGTCATCTGAACAAGATATCTTCAAAAGCATGTTTGAAAAAGGTGATAAAGAAAAAATCAAAGAGAAAGGTTTTTCTTTGTTGGATATGAAGTTTTACTTGGATTCCATAGGGTTACGTTCTGACGGCTTTCAAGTAGGACTGGAGAAAATTAAAGAAGTCGGCGTCCCTGGGATTACTCTCGTTAATTTCGATGGGTATATGCATTTTGTTGTAATCAGAGGTATAAACAATCACTCAGTTATTCTAGGAGACCCTTCTAGAGGAACCATGATAATGAAACTGGATGAGTTTGAAAAATATTACCAAGGAATTGTGTTACTGGTCCGTAACGAAGCGGAAATGGGACGGTCTAGCTTTATTACCAATGATAATTTCACTGTATATCAAAGATCACCACTAAAAACAGGTGTGTCTAGAGATTCCTTGGGTGTATTTAGCATTACTCTCCCAGTTTCCGGTGAAAATTAATATAACATTGTTTTAAATAACTTTAATAATTTAACTACCTGAAAGGCCAGCATTATGAACTACAATAAATTTTTGTTAATGCTTTGTATGTTAATACCTCATTTTAATGTGGATGCTAAAGATGTTGGTCTACAAAAACTTACTCCTCTTTCAAATTCATCTCTAGAAGAATATCGAGGTGGTTTCCAAGTTACGAACGAGTATATTATTAATATTGGATTAAGCATTACTACGACTATAAATGGCGATGATATATTGAACACAAACATTGCCAACTTAGTAATTGAAAATGGCAATTTAAAAAACATTAGCGCAAATAGTGAAAATCAAAGTGGAGATGTTTTCAACCAGGGTATTGTTAACATCATACAATTTGGTGAAGGAAATATTATTGGAGATAATTCTATAGATTCCCCTCAAATGCCTTCGTCTCAAAATCCTAATATAATAAGTTCAGACTTTATAAACTCAAGCATTATCAATATTATTCAAAACACGAAAGATAACAGTATTATTGGACTTAGCACGCTCGTAGACATTGATGCTCAAGTAAATGGGGTAATACGGGAAATCAAAGCAAACCAACAATTAGAAGACGCCTTATTGAACCACCTTCAATGAGCATTTCCATTTTTATCTGAAAAATTATCACGTTAAGCTTCTTTGATATTAGAAACGACTGATATCTATGATTACATACCAAAAGAAAGGTTGAAATATCAATCGGCCACCATCATTTTTAGAGTATATACCTACTTTATCCAATATAATCCAATTAATTTATAATGCGAACACTAGACGCTAACGGTAGATTAGGCCCAAAAATCAAGGGCCTAATATCCATTTTACAAATTAAAAGGTACTCGTACTGTTAATTGAAAGTCGGGAGTATCTTCTGTAAGACCGGCTTGAGCACTAACATTGATAGATGAGCGTTCACTAAAGGCATAGTTTATACCAAAAGTTAATGCATCTAATTGAAGCAACTTAGCATCATCTGCCGATCTGCCATTTACTTTGCTTTTTAAAATAGTTTTATGGCTAAGCCCTAAAGAGAATGAAAGATCAGGATTCACCGCAAACCCCATTCCTCCTGAAAGAGAAATAGTGTCTCCAAGTTCAACATCAGCTTTTGTATCGCCAACTGTAACAGTATCCTCTAAGTTATAAATGTAACTTAGACTAGCGAACAAGACCGCTGGATCAACAGGGTGAATAAGAGATAAATTAGGCTCAAAACTCCAAAAACCCGAGCCAGTAGGGACATCACTAAATGAGTTGCTTCCATCTTCAATAGAAACATCATAAGGCGATCGTCCTGTATCCGACTTGACTCTAAGGCCACCTACCCAGTATGGCGCAGACTCAAAGTTAAACTGGTGCCTCAATGCGAACTCTACATCACCAAGCCCTCCGCCATCCACCGTGGTGTTTACTACTTCACTGTTTGAACCATCCTGAATGGGGCGCGTAGAAACTTGGTCATTACGATAAACATACGGCACTCTAACTTCTAACTCTGTGGCGTTTGTTAAACCGTACCGAGCAGTTAATCCAACGGTTACGGTAGTCCTATCCGAATCACTCACTTCAATTCGCCCAACAATCAGAGTTGGTAAGACTGTATACCCAACAACAGATACTTTGTTTGAAGAGTTTTGTGTATAGCTTAAAGACGAATCAAATGACCATTTACCTTTAGGTGTGAGAACGCCTGGGCGCTCAATAACATCACCAACCGTTTGGGCGCGCTGAGGAATATCATCTCCTTCAGCACCATATGCATTCCCCGCAATGAATAAACTACAAAGATAGGTACCCAGTAAAGTCTTCCGTAACATCACATCTTTCCTTTTGCTGATGATCGTACCCAAGTAATCTCAGGCAATAGCTTGAGGTGAAGCTCCTAACTTTCCAAAGTAAGATTAGTATAGCTACTTCAAAACCACGACATACCTTTAAGTTTGGCGCTTTGAAGAAATTAGGAGACATTTATACTTATCTTCAACACTAAGCCACTAGTTAATAAATAATTAGGATAGATTCTATGTTTTCGCAATATTATTAATAAAATAAATTGCTTACCTGTGCTCTTAGTATGAAGTAAGTATGACATAACAGCTGAAAAGCCTGTTCTCTTTTGCGTAGCATCAATCACATTGCTTTTTAGATCGAGTCGCTCCGACTTCAACCATAACTAACGCTATCTTCCCCACATATTTCATCAAAATGCATTCCCGTGTCGCGATTTAACATGCTAAAGTTAACAATGCGTTAACAATTATAAATACAATGAGAAGACATGGAGTCACTTAAAATGAATCAGCCGAATCTAAATAGCGCTGCTGGTTGCGCTCTCCCACCACCAAATGAAATGATTCTCAAATGGGCTCAAGAGCGTCCAAATGAGGTCTACCTAAAGCAAATTATTAACCGACAATTTGTTGAATACACGTTCGCTGATGTTGCCGATCAAGCCTTAAAACTCGTCAGTGCACTACGCAACCTCGGAGTACAACCTGGCGACAAAGTGGCGTTAGTGTCTAAAAACTGTGCAGAGTGGTTTATTTGCGATCTTGCTATGATGCTTGGTGACTATGTCAGTGTGCCAATCTTTCCTACCGCCGGCGCGGACACCATCGAATACTGTGTGACTCATAGTGAAAGTAAAGCGCTCATTGGCGGAAAACTTGATGATCCTAAAGCAACCCAGCAAGTCATTGATGCTATGCCTGAACTCATTAGCATCGCTCTACCTTATGACACGGCACCAAAGTGTAAGCACGAATACCAAGCGCTCATTGCAGATGCAGTGCCAAGTGAAGAGAGTCCGCAGCATTACGATGACAAGCTAATGTCGTTGGTGTATACCTCAGGCACATCAGGGTTACCGAAAGGCGCGATGCTAACTTACGGCGCATTCAGTTGGTCTGTTCAGCAACTGATCAATCATATTGGTATCCAAGAAAACGACCGACTGTTCTCTTATTTACCGCTCGCTCATATTACAGAGCGTGTTTATATCTTCGGTTCATCGATTATGGGTGGCGTGCCAACAGCATTTCCAGAGTCACTGGACACTTTTATCGAAGATGTGAAGATGCACCGACCAACTCTGTTTATCTCCGTCCCACGATTATGGACGCTATTCCAACAACGTATTCAAGACAAACTTCCACAGAAGAAGCTCAACATTCTATTGAAAATCCCATTCGTCAATTCTCTGATCAAGAAAAAGCTCGCAGAAGGATTGGGGTTGGATCAGGCTCGAGTATTAGGCTGTGGCTCTGCCCCGGTATCACCAGCACTGCTGGAATGGTACCACTCTGTAGGACTCAATATTACTGAAGCTTGGGGCATGACTGAATCATTTGCCTATAGCACGCTCAACTACCCATTTAGAGCTGACAAAATTGGTAGTGTCGGTAATGCAGGGCCAGGCATCGAGTTAAAAATCGCAGCTGATGATGAAATTATGGTGCGTGGCAAAGGGCTATTTTCTGGCTACTATAAAAATGACATTGCCACCCAAGAGTCTTTTGATTCAGAGGGCTGGCTACACACAGGTGATATCGGCGCTATCGATTCAGATGGTTATCTAACGATTCAAGGCCGTAAAAAAGATAACTTCAAAACCGCCAAAGGTAAGTTTGTCTCTCCAGTTCCTATCGAGAAAAAACTTTTCGAATACAGTCGCGTAGAGATGATGTGTCTCATCGGTTTAGGGCTACCAGCCCCGATTCTTTTGGTTGTGCCACATGACTTCCCTAACTTTGATCGAGAGCGATACGCACGAACCACCCGCAAAGTCATTGCAAAAATGAATCAAGAACTCGCCTCTCATGAGCAAATCAAAGGCGTATTAATGATTAAAGAGCCTTGGAGCATTGAAAATGGCGTATTGACGCCAACACTCAAAATTAAACGTCATGTGCTTGAGCAAAAGTATCATGAAGTTGGTCACAACTGGCCGAAAGGTGAATTGGTTGTGTGGGAAGAAGATTTATAGCCTTGTCTGCACTCCTCAATATCATTGGGGAGTGCAGTTTAATTCTGAGCTTGAATCAAACTCATAAACTACTCTCTCCAAAAAGGCTTCCTCACTTCACTATTAATCTCCTTTTCATCTAATCCAATATCGTCCCAAAGATGCTCTGGTAACTCTCTCAAGTGACGACGTGTCTTGTAGTTTCTTCTCCAACTAGCAAGTTTAGAATAAATTAACTGTAATCCGGTCCGATGGTCAGCTGGTAAAGTGCGCTCACAAGTGTGTGTCATGTTTTCCATGTAACCAACTCCTATAACAATGTTGACCACTTAATAATCAGCGACTACGCTGATATCCTCAAACGATAGAATCTACCATTGAGTTAAGGAAAACTAATGTGAAAGATCGAATGCCTCCTTTACAGGGCTTGTATTACTTCTTCGTTGCAGCAAAGGAAGGAAGCTTTAAAACAGCGGCAAAAGAATTGTTTGTTACGCCAGCTGCCATTAGTCAGCAAATTCGTCATCTTGAAGAGTTTTTAGGAACGGACTTATTTGTTCGTCAGCACAGAAAAATCGTGCTCACACCTGAGGGAGAGCTGCTGTTTACTCAGGCAGAAAGAGGGTTTGCACATTTGCAGCAAGGGATGAGATTGGTTAATCAAGATCCTAACCCTAACCACCTTTCGATATCAACACTCCCCTCTTTCGCTCACCATTGGTTAGTCCCGAAAATTACGGCTTTTCGTCAGCGTCACCCTGATATCGCCTTACTATTAGAACCAACCAATGATTTAGTGTCTTTTCAAGATAGTCAGATCGATTTGTGTGTCCGTTATGGTTTAGGAAAATACCCTAATTTAGAATCACAATGGCTAATGGATGAAGCTTTTTATCCTGCCTGTCACCCGGTATATCAGAAAGAGCACGGCATCTATCGCATTGAAGATTTAAGCAAAGCAGAGCTCATCGAAGACGTTTGGTCAGATCTGGACTGGAACATGTGGTTAGCGAGACTTGGTCATTCAGCGGCAAAGCCTGCTTTAAAATACAGTGGCTCACACTTAGTGTTAGAAGCCGCGTTATCACTACAAGGCGTAGCGCTCGTCAAACACAGTTTAGCTCATCAATATTTCCGTTCAGGCAAACTGGTCCGAATTGGTGATATAGCCATTAAACCCAAATTTGCGTATTACCTGTGCGCTCCAAAAGGCTACTTAAAGCGACCTAAAGCCCAATTGTTCGCACAATGGTTGAGAGAAGAAATAGAAACATTTGAAAAGTCAGTGATACCAGATTTTAAAACCATCGACCTCAATGTTAGTAATACTGGCTCAGCTTCAGAATAGTAGGTAAACAACACCAAAGGCGTATATCAGCGAAACAAAAACGCGCTATGTATAAGCGGTTAGATACAAAAAGCCCCGCACTAGGCGGGGCTTTCAAGTTATAGAGTTAACTTAAGAATTACTTCTTAGCGTTACGCTCTTTAACGTCAGCAATTACTTGCTCAGCAACGTTTGCTGGACATGGTGCGTAGTGTGAGAACTCCATAGAGAACTGACCACGACCAGAAGTCATTGTACGTAGAGTACCGATGTAACCAAACATTTCTGATAGAGGTACATCACCCTTGATACGTACGCCAGTAGACGCAGCTTGTTGGTCTTTGATCATACCACGACGACGGTTAAGGTCACCGATTACGTCACCAACGTGATCTTCTGGAGTGAACACGTCAACTTTCATGATTGGTTCAAGAAGTTGCGCGCCAGCTTTAGGCATAGACTGACGGAATGCGCCTTTAGCAGCGATTTCGTAAGCGATTGCTGAAGAGTCAACTGCGTGGAAACCACCGTCGAATAGTTCAACTTCAACGTCTAGAGTTGGGAAGCCAGCTAGAACACCGTGCTCCATCATTGACGCAAAGCCTTTCTCAACTGCAGGCCAGAATTCTTTAGGTACGTTACCACCAACAACTGTTGACTTGAACGTGAAGCCAGAGTTTGGCTCACCTGGTTTGATGCGGTAATCGATCTTACCGAACTGACCAGAACCACCAGACTGTTTCTTGTGCGTGTAGCTGTCTTCGATTGCTTGAGTGATAGTTTCACGGTAAGCAACCTGTGGAGCACCAACTTCTAGCTCAACGCCGTAAGTACGCTTAAGGATATCTACCTTGATGTCTAGGTGAAGTTCACCCATACCTTTCAGGATAGTTTCGCCTGAATCTTCATCAGTCTCAACTTGGAATGATGGATCTTCTGCAACCATTTTACCGATCGCGATACCCATCTTCTCAGAACCGCCTTTATCTTTAGGCTTAACTGCGATAGAGATTACTGGATCTGGGAAGATCATTGGCTCAAGAGTACATTCGTGCTTAGGATCACATAGAGTGTGACCAGTTTGAACGTTCTTCATACCAACTACAGCGATGATGTCACCAGCTTGTGCTGAATCGATCTCGTTACGCTCGTCTGCGTGCATCTCAACCATACGGCCGATACGCTCTGTTTTACCAGTTGCAGAGTTAAGTACTGTGTCACCTTTCTTCATCTTACCAGAGTAGATACGGATAAAGGTTAGAGCACCAAAACGGTCGTCCATGATCTTAAATGCAAGCGCACGTAGTGGCTCGTCTGCAGATACAGTCGCAACTTCACCAGTTGGCTCACCAGTCTCTGAATCAGTTAGAGGCTGTGGATCAACTTCTGTTGGAGATGGTAGGTAATCAATTACCGCGTCAAGAATAAGTTGGATACCTTTGTTCTTGTACGCTGAACCACAGTAAGTTGGGAAGAATGCTAGATCACGAGTACCTTTACGGATACAACGTTTGATGTCTTCTAGAGATGGCTCTTCGCCTTCTTCTAGGTAAGCCATCATTAGATCTTCGTCTTGCTCTAGAGCAGTTTCGATTAGCATTTCACGGTATTCAGCAGCTTTTTCTACCATGTCTGCTGGAATATCTTGAACTTCGTAGTTCTCTGGCTGGCCAGACTCATCCCATACGTAAGCTTGTTGGCTTAGTACGTCTACAACACCTACGAAATCTTCTTCGATACCGATAGGTAGAGTCATAACTAGAGGTGTAGCACCTAGTACGTTTTGTACTTGATCTACAACTTTGTAGAAATCTGCGCCCATACGGTCTAGTTTGTTAACGAAGATCAGACGTGATACGTGTGATTCGTCAGCGTAACGCCAGTTAGTTTCTGACTGAGGCTCAACACCACCAGAACCACAGAATACACCGATACCACCGTCAAGTACTTTTAGAGAACGGTAAACTTCGATAGTGAAGTCAACGTGTCCAGGAGTATCGATGATGTTTAGACGGTGATCGTTCCAGAAACAAGTTGTTGCTGCAGACTGGATTGTGATACCACGTTCAGCTTCCTGCTCCATGAAGTCAGTTGTAGTTGAACCGTCGTGTGTATCACCGATCTTATGGATCTTACCAGTTAGCTTTAGGATACGCTCTGTAGAGGTAGTTTTACCCGCGTCTACGTGAGCAAAAATACCAATGTTTCTGTATTTTGATAAATCAGTCATTGTCTTACTCTGTTAATAAGGTATAAAGTGCGCGCAGAGTATATCACATTCTGTCAATACTGATACCCTTGCGTGCGGATGGAAGAAAAAAAATTTTAACGTGAAATTTCCGTCCCCAAAGCATAGTCAAACACAGCAATTTATGTACTTTATTCGCATTTTATTGAGGACGGATAGAACAGTTTGTGATTCCACAAATACCATTCTTATGAGCATTACAGCTCGTCAAAAGCCTCTATAGCTTCCGACAATTTCTTAACGCCGTGAATTTGCATGCCAGGAATGCCGCCTTTCGGCATGTTGGCTGCAGGCACAATGGCTTTCTTGAAACCATGTTTGAACGCTTCATTCAAACGTTCTTGCCCACTTGGCACAGGACGGATTTCGCCTGCAAGCCCGACCTCACCAAAAATAACCACATCTTTGGGAAGTGGACGGTCACGAAAACTCGATAAAAGCGCCATAACTAACGCAAGATCGGCACTCGTCTCCGTCACCTTAACACCGCCAACCACATTAACAAAGACATCTTGGTCTGCCATTTGTAAGCCACCATGCTTATGCAACACAGCGAGCAAAAGTGATAAGCGGTTCTGCTCCAAACCGACCGCAACACGGCGAGGGTTTGCCAATTGCGAGTAATCCACCAACGCTTGAATCTCTACTAATAGAGGACGCGTACCTTCCCACACGACCATAACAGAAGAACCTGATGTTTCTTCTTCACCACGAGAAAGGAAAATCGCGGATGGGTTACTCACTTCTTTCAACCCTTGGCCTGTCATTGCAAAGACACCGAGCTCATTCACAGCGCCAAAGCGGTTTTTATGACTACGCAATGTGCGAAAGCGGCTATCAGTACCACCATCAAGCAGCACTGAACAGTCTATAATGTGCTCAAGAACTTTAGGGCCCGCAAGGGTACCATCTTTTGTTACGTGACCAACAATAAATACCGCGACGTTATTCTGTTTTGCGTATCGTGTCAGAGCAGTCGCAGATTCACGTACTTGAGCAACACTGCCCGGTGACGATTGAACATCTGAAACGTGCATTACCTGAATCGAGTCAATCACCATAATGCGAGGTTGCTCTTTTTCGGCGATTTGGCAAATTTTGTCGACGTTCGTTTCCGATAGCATTTTTAAGTGCTCTTTCGGCAACCCTAGTCGAGAAGCACGCATTGCTACCTGCTGCAACGATTCTTCACCTGTTACGTAGAGCGTTGGCATTTGCGCAGACAAACTACACATGGTTTGCAGCAACAAGGTGGATTTACCAGCGCCAGGGTTACCACCAATCAAAATAGCGGCGCCGGGTACAACGCCCCCACCTAATACGCGGTCAAGCTCTTTAAACCCACTGGTGAAGCGTGGCACTTCCTGCAGATCAATTTCAGATAACGTTTGAACTGTAGCTTCTGTTGCGGAGCCCGCGTAGCCGGATAAACGTTCATTACGAGCAACCGTTGGCGATGCAGCGATACGGACTTCTGTTATCGTATTCCACGAACCACATGCGTTACACTGCCCCTGCCAACGGGGAAAATCCGCGCCACAATCATTACAAACATACGCTCGTTTTGCTTTCGCCATGATGCCTCGATTTTTTCTACAAATGTGACTAAGCACAGCCAAGTCAGACCTTAACTGAAATGAACTATTGATATACTTAAGTTTTACTTCGCTTAGCCGATACAATTTAAAGTAACGACATACTCTAACAGAAATAATGCAGCAATCTGAAATTCTCTCGATCGCAGAACGACTCATTCCCGTTTACGGTTCGGATGACTTTGACTTTGTCCTTGGCCAATTGACCGAGGAAGAGCCGCCTTCGGCCAAAATCTTAGTGAAAATGGAACTTAACCGCTTGATGGCTCCGTGCAAAAAAAGCATCGACCTGCGCGGTCGCGTCCAAGGTGAATGTCGCGAGTATATTTTGGATGGTATTCCACATTGGTTAGATGACGTTGCTTTCAACGCTTACCATAAAAACATCAAAAAGTTTGGCGGCTACACTGAGGGAATGTGGGAAGCTTTGGTCAACACACGGAATAACTTTCGCGTAATGAGCAAACGTCTTACTCAACAAAAAACGCAATCGTTAACGGATCCTAAAAGCCCTTTCTTAGCGGAGCCCGTTCACCTCGGCTATGACTTAAAGCGCCAAGAAAAGCGCTTGAAAGTCCAATCTCAAGTCGAGATTTGCCGATCTAAAGGGCAACTTCTGCATGGGTTAAGCATTGACTTATCCTGCTCTGGCGCAAAGTTCAAAGTCCCAAGTGCGTTTAAATATAACCTTGGGGAGATTATTCAGGTCACGTTTACTGAGTTTGCCAGCAAATCTCAGGTTGCCGGTATAGAGAAACCGCTGGCGTACCGCATACTTGCGGTTGATGACTGTTACGAGAATGACTCAGTTCGATACCTCAGAACCATACGTTTAACTGAAACCAATGTCGTTACTCGAGTGATCGATGAAGCGCTCAACAGCGCAGCTAAAAGAGCTCGTCACGATAATCAAGATAAGATCATTCGAGCTCGAACTCGTGGTTATGAGCACATCGCACTTAAGCACACCAGCAGCTTACCTCTATTCTTTGATGGCAGTGAGCTGAAACTCGCTATGTTGACGCCAAACAATCAAAAGCTTTGGCAGTACTGGCATGATGAAAGGAACCAGCAAATGTTTGGGTCCTTATTTAATGAGAAGCGAGTCGCGTCACTCATTAAACCTGGCGTTAAAGGCACCACCAATGTCCTTTATTCATTTACTCACGAGCACGAAAACCGAACCTATTTCTATTCGATGCTTCGTCCTGAGGCCACTCGTGAACAACGCCAGCTATTTTGGCATTTAGGTGCTAAACGTGAAAGTTGGCGCGCGTTTAGAATTTCGATATTTGAACTGTCAGAGCAAGAACAGGAAGACTTAGCCGCTTTCTCTCCGGAGTTGGCTGAAACGTCCCAATCATTGACTCATATTGGCATCTTGCAAGAAATTGCTGACGAAAAATCAGGGCAGGATTATCTGCTCACTGAAAAGCCGCGCTTACCCGCGAATACGTTAAATGCATTTCGCCATCCGAGAAGAATTATAGGCAACCCGAAAGGCATTTATTTTGATGCTAAGTCTCGTCGTAAAGAGCCACGTTACCGATTTAAGACCCCAATAGAACTACGTTCTGGGCCCGTCACAGCGATCGGCAGCACCGTCGATATTTCAAAGCGAGGGCTCGGCATTAAACTGGACGAACCTACTATGTTGCGCTCTGGGCAAGAGGTTCAGGTCAACTTCCGAGAGTTACAACTCTACGACAAAAAGCTGCCTTTAATGTCGGTGCCATACCGGGTAATTCGTGTTAGCCCAGATGGCTGTAGCGTACAGTTAGTTATTGATGAAAGCAGCCACACCATTAAAGTGATCGCCTTTTTCAACAGCATTATCGAACACAATCAAGATAAGTTGATCCCGCAAAAAGAGATGCTACCGAGTAATGCGTTACTTGAAAGACTGCACAGCATGTTGCTCTCTCGAACTCTGAGCACACCCATTTTTATCAGTAAAACAGCGTCGTCTTCAATCAAAACCCCCGTTATTGGGGTGAATTTGCCGCTACCTAAGCACATTGAGCTTTTTGCACGCCTTGGGCACGATCAATTGTTGTCACTTGAACCTATCTTTAAAGGTCGAACAAGCACATTAATCGCAGAGCCGATAAAGCGTGTAGAGGGAGCTCAAGCAAGGCATCAGGATATCTACATTAGCGCAGCCAAAGTCGGCAATAAAATTACAGGCATTGAGTCTAAGCTTCATCAAGAGTTCAACAGCGTAAAAGAACGGATTCAATTTATAAAGAAAGCGCGAATGATGGGTGACTTCTACGTAATTCGCTTATCTACAGCCCCAATTTTCGATCCGATGACATCGTTGCTGCAACAAGATTTAAGTGACTTAACCCAATTTGGTGTACATCAAGCGAGCAAATTAGAAAAGGAGCTGACCGCTTTGGTCGGTTACAGTGAGTTTGAAGACATTACGGAAGAGGTTGTAATTAGATTGGAGTTAACCGAGTAAATTTAGAGCCATACTAAGTCAACGAAAAACACCGCCAGAAAGGCGGTGTTTTTGAATGGATAAATTAAGGTTTTGCTTTCCAGCTGACCTTTTGCTGCTTCACCAGTGCACCAGATAAAATACAGAGCACACCGCCTAAGCCTGCAAAGCGAATCGCAGATTGCGCTTGAGCTTCCACTTTAGGTTTTGCGTGGTACGCGATACCTAAGCCCGCCACCGACATCATCACAAGATCGTTAGCGCCATCACCGACAGCAACCGTGTTGTGCTGCTCAATTTCGTATTCATCCGCCAACTCCACCAGGATATCTGACTTCATCTGCGCGGTAACCACATCGCCAAGTACGTTCCCCGTGAGCTTACCATTAATGATTTCTAACTGATTAGAGCGAGCAAAATCTAAATCGACTTTATCTTTGATGTAATCCGAGAAGTAAGTAAAGCCACCGGAAGCAATCGCTGTTTTCCAACCTAGTGCTTTTAACGTTGCGATTAACGCTTCAAAGTCCGGCATAAATGGCAATTGGGAACGAACTTGTTCAAGAATTGATTCATCAGCACCTTTGAGCTTGCCTACGCGTTGACGCAAACTTTGCTCAAAATCCAGTTCTCCTTGCATCGCACGTTCAGTAACTTCTGCTACCTCATCCCCGACTCCGGCCAATTTTGCGATTTCATCAATACACTCTATCTGGATTGCCGTTGAGTCCATGTCAAATACAATCAACCCTTGGGTTGAGAGATCTGGAACTTCATTAAGCGAGGCGTAATCCAAGTTGAGGCTTTGTAAGATCGTTTCGTGTTGAGGGGTCAACTCTCCTGCCATCAAGGCGACTTCATATTGGCCAACTTTCCACGTTTCTAACACGGGGTTGTAGACACCTGTGAAGAAATCAATGTCTTCAAAATGACGTGGCGAAAGGTATTCTGCAAACACTATCCAGTTTGCTTTTGCTTTATCTAGTTGGGAGGCAAATCGAGTCTCGGGTAATCGTTTTAAAAGTGTCGTATGTTTTCTGATAGGCAAGCTTTTTGACGCGTCCATGTATATAATCCCTTATGACTTTGCTAAAACGTTACCTCAACAAACTAAAAAGGCAAGTCTTTGTTTTATTTTAAATGGATGAGTAAAGAGCATGAGTGAATCCTTGTTCTCAGTAAGGAATGCCCTAAGAATTCTGGCACTAATCCTACTGTGTGTGATGTTGTTTATCACGATCAAAAACAGTGTTGTGATCAGTAAGGGCAATGAGAAAATTCAAGCACAGCAGCTTGAGACACTCACCAAAGTTTTGATTTCACAGGCGTCTCTTTCTGCCAGTGAAATGATTTTGACCAAAGATCAAGAACGCTTACTTAAGCTGACAAACCAGCTAGCACAAGACCGTTTGGTGTTTGATGCGACAATATATGATGCACAAGGCGTACGTTTAGCGTCTAGTGAAGATGCGCTATCGGTACGCGAAGTTTTAGGCTTAGACACGCCTTTGGCAACAGCTTCCATTGGCCGCCAGCAGTTGGTTGAACCAGTATTTGCCGATGAAGCACTCATCGGTTTTGTTCGCGTTACCTTTGAGACAGGTCGTGTAACCGCAATTTCTGACCACCACTATCGTAAGAGTGATCGCTACATGTACATGATGGTGCTAATGAGTTTTGTGTGCGGCATGTTATTCATTATGATTTTACGTAGACAGCCTATCCGCCGTAAAAAAGCGCAAAACCTACTGCTAACCAAATAGTCAGTCGGTAATCGACATCTAATACAAAAACAGCCCGCATTGTGCGGGCTGTTCTTTTAGTTCTTAATGTCAAGAAACTAAGATGACTCTTTGTCGCTTATTCTTCGTCGCCTAGCAATACTGAATCTAGTGCGATTAGCATCATGTCGTTGAATGTTGTTTGACGCTCATCAGAAGTTGTTTGCTCACCCGTTTTGATGTGATCTGAAACCGTACAGATTGTCAGAGCTTTTGCACCGTATTCTGCCGCTACGCCGTAAATACCCGCCGCTTCCATTTCAACACCAACAATGCCGTACTTGTCCATTACGTCGAACATTTCTGGATCAGGCGTGTAGAAAAGCTCCGCTGAAAATAGGTTACCGACTTTCACATCAATGCCACGTGCTTTTGCTGCGTCTTCTGCCGCGCGAACCATTTTGTAGTCTGCGATTGCTGCAAAGTCATGACCTTTAAAACGGATACGGTTCACTTTAGAATCCGTACACGCGCCCATGCCGATCACAACATCACGCACTTTGATGTCTTCGTTTACTGCGCCACAGCTACCAACACGTATAATTTTCTTCACGCCGAAGTCTTTAATTAGCTCCGTTGCGTAAATCGAGCATGATGGGATACCCATACCGTGGCCCATTACCGAGATCTTACGGCCTTTGTATGTGCCTGTGTAACCGAACATATTACGCACATCACATACTTGCACAACGTCTTCAAGGAAGGTTTCTGCGATGTATTTTGCACGTAGCGGGTCACCCGGCATCAGTACGACGTCTGCGAATGCACCCATTTCAGCATTGATATGTGGAGTTGCCATTTTCTTTTCCTTAACCTTTCTCTAGCGCTCCGCGCTTAAGGCGATATAAGCCAGAGTATTCTCATTTCCGACAAGCAGTACTTGCATACTGCAAACATAAAACTAGGAGCATTCTGCTCCTAGTTTTCAATATCCTAATTATAGGAAATTCTTACCGTAATCCATTGGAGAAGTACCGAAGTAGCTCGCCAATGTTTGGCCGATGTCTGCGAATGTTTCGCGGCGGCCAAGAGAGCCTGCTGGCACTTTTTGACCGTAAACCAATACTGGGATGTGCTCACGAGTATGGTCAGTACCTGGCCATGTTGGATCACAGCCGTGGTCTGCTGTTAGGATAAGCACGTCATCTTCACCCATCAGTTCTAGCACTTCATTGATGCGACCATCAAAGTACTCAAGCGCTGCAGCGTAACCCGCCACATCACGACGGTGACCGTAAGCTGAATCGAAGTCGACGAAGTTAGTGAATACGATGGTGTTATCAGCCGCTTCTTTGATCGCTTCTTTCGTTGTTTCAAATAGTGCTGGAATGCCTGTTGCTTTGGTTTTTTTAGTGATCCCGCAACCAGCATAAATATCTGAAATCTTACCGATGGAATGCACCTGACCGCCCTTCTCATCAACTAACTTTTGTAAGATAGTCGCTGATGGTGGCTCTACAGATAGGTCACGACGGTTACCCGTACGCTCAAATTGACCTTTACCCGGACCAATAAATGGGCGCGCGATTACACGGCCGATGTTGTAATCTTCTAGTTCTTCACGCGCAATTTGGCAAAGCTCTAGTAGACGGTCTAGACCGAATGTCTCTTCGTGACAGGCGATTTGGAATACAGAGTCCGCAGAGGTATAGAAGATTGGCTGCCCAGTCTTCATATGCTCTTCACCCAAGTCATCAAGAACTTGAGTACCAGATGCGTGGCAGTTACCTAGGAAACCGTCAAGACCCGCGCGCTCAAGGATGCGATCCGTCAGCTCTTTAGGGAAGCTGTTTGCTTTATCTGTGAAGTAGCCCCAGTCAAACAGAACAGGAACACCTGCGATTTCCCAGTGACCAGACGGAGTGTCTTTACCAGAAGAAAGCTCAGCAGCGTGACCGTAAGCACCGATGATTTCTGCATCAGCGTCTAGGCCAGGTGCGAAGCGACCTGTTGACTCTTTATGTGCCATTGCCAAACCTAACTTAGATAGGTTTGGCAGGCGAAGTGCGCCTTGACGTTGGTCGTTATCTGCTAAGCCTTTTTCGCATTGTTCTGCGATGTGGCCTAGTGTGTCTGAACCTACATCACCAAATTTCTCAGCGTCAGCGGTTGCACCAATACCGAATGAGTCTAGTACTAAAATAAATGCTCTTTTCATTGCTCGTTCCTTAGGCCCACTCGGCTTTTTATTATGGTTGAGTAGGCCTTGTGTAATTACTTGTTCTATTAAATATCTTCTGCACGAATTTGGCGGTAAACCTCTGGAGTTGGTGTGTACTCACCACCTACTTTGATTGCACTGCGCAGTGCTTTTGCCGCTTCTTCCCACTGCTCTTCGCTGCGAGCGTGGATAACGGCAAGAGGTTTATCGCTATCTGCAACTTCACCCAATCGGATGAACTCGTCGAAACCTACGGCATAGTCGATTTCATCAGTAGCAACACGGCGACCACCACCCATAGCAACGACAGCCATGCCAATCGCACGCGTGTCCATTGCTGAAACAATGCCCGTTTCCGTCGCGTAAACAGGCTTGATGATTTCCGCTTTTTCTAGGTAGTTATCGTAGTTTTCTACGAAGTCTGCTGGGCCGCCAAGACCCGCAACCATCTTGCCGAAGCATGCTGCTGCTTTACCGTTGTCTAGCGCTTCCATCAACTTCGCACGTGCGTCTTCTGTGTTCTCAGCCAGTTTGCCAAGCACCAGCATTTCTGCACAAGAAGCCATGGTGACTTCAAGTAGGCGTGGGTTACGGTATTCACCCGTTAGGAAACGAACCGCTTCACGAACTTCCACCGCATTACCTGCCGAAGAGGCCAATACTTGGTTCATGTCTGTCAGGATTGCAGTGGTCTTAGTACCCGCACCGTTTGCTACTGCTACGATTGATTTCGCTAACTCTTCAGACGCTTCGTAAGTTGGCATGAATGCACCAGAGCCGACTTTAACGTCCATCACTAGCGACTCCAGACCCGCCGCCAATTTCTTAGAAAGAATGGAAGCCGTGATCAGAGAAATGTTGTCTACGGTTGCGGTAATATCACGAGTCGCGTAAACACGCTTATCCGCTGGAGCTAGGTCACCGGTTTGACCGATGATCGCCACACCAGCGTCTTTGGTCACTTGACCAAAAACATCGTTGCTTGGTGTGATGTTGTATCCAGGAATAGACTCAAGCTTATCTAGCGTACCGCCTGTGTGGCCAAGACCACGGCCAGAGATCATTGGTACGAAACCGCCACATGCTGCCACCATAGGGCCAAGCATCAAAGACGTTACGTCACCCACACCGCCAGTAGAGTGTTTGTCGACAATTGGGCCACCAAAGTTCATGTGGCTCCAGTCGATAACCATGCCCGAATCACGCATTGCACACGTTAGGGCAATACGCTCATCCATGGTCATTTCATTGAAGAAAATTGTCATAGCAAACGCCGCGATCTGACCTTCAGATACGGTGTTATTTGCTACGCCTTGAATAAAGAAGTTGATTTCGTCTGCGGTAAGTACTTCACCGTCACGTTTTTTACGAATGATTTCTTGTGGTAAATACATTAGTGCCTCCCATGCTCTCAGTGAGCCATGGTTAAGTAGGATAGAAGAGGTTTGGTAGCACCCGTTTAGGTGCTACCGTTCAGACATATTATTGGGATTAGTACGCTGCTGGATCAGCAGTTTCGTCTGTCACTTCTAATGTATTTAGTAGGTTAGTTAGCAGGCTAGACGCACCGAAACGGTAGTGACGAGCATCAACCCAGTTATCACCTAGGATTTCGTCAGCCATTGCTAGGTATGCAGCTGCATCTTCAGCAGTGCGCACACCACCTGCTGGTTTGAAACCAACAGTTTCTGCAACACCCATGTCGCGAATCACTTCAAGCATCATGCGTGCGTATTCTGGTGTTGCGTTTACTGGCACTTTACCAGTTGAAGTTTTAATGAAGTCAGCACCTGCTTCAATACAGATTTGAGATGCTTTCTTGATTAGTGCTTCTTCTTTTAGTTCACCCGTTTCGATGATCACTTTAAGAAGAATGTCACCACAAGCTTCTTTACATTGCTTAACTAGTTCGAAGCCTACTTTCTCATCACCTGCCATTAGCGCGCGGTATGGGAAAACAACGTCAACTTCGTCTGCACCGTAAGCAACCGCCGCTTTTGTTTCAGCAACTGCGATTTCAATGTCGTCGTTACCATGTGGGAAGTTCGTTACTGTTGCAATACGAACCTCTGGCGTACCTTGCTCACGAAGTGTCTTCTTAGCAATAGGAATAAAGCGAGGGTAAATACAAATTGCAGCTGTGTTGCCTACTGCTGTTTTCGCGTCATGACATAATGAGATCACTTTTGCATCAGTGTCATCGTCATTCAACGTAGTTAGGTCCATAAGTTTAAGTGCACGTAGCGCTGCTGCTTTTAAATCGCTCATTTCTATCTCCGATCAATATTCAAAAAATTCACTACTCAGCCTTACATCACGTCTCTAACTATAATCAACAAGTCGATATAATGTGAGTAAATGGCTAAACAGTCTATTAATGAACGGACTTGGTTCCCTGAAGACTCGGCATATACAGCGAAAATTTCATATGCCAATTGCTATCCTTGTCACCGCACAGTACCAGTTTGGCCTATGGCACAACAATCTATGATTGCGGTGTCTTTAATATCACATCACACAGCAAAACGCCTATTAGATCTGATATTGTTGGGCAAGTCATTTGCCCATCGATTATGTAATATTCATTACGTGATTAAGTATCAACCTTAACCACTATCCTGTGATTAATACATTATAGAGTTTCACCGCAAAACTGTAGCACCAAATAGAGCGCAAACGGTTTGTATCTCAAAATTTCCTAGCCCCTATTCCATCGGCTGCGTAACTCCTAGACTGAGTCCGGCACCCGGTGAGATTTTAGAGCCCGAAAAACGAAAAATGCCCCGCAGCAATCTCTTGCTACAGGGCATGATGTAAAACGGCGTCTATATATTAAGAACCGATTCTAATTATAGTGCTGCAAGGCTTAAGCAGAAGCCTGCAATTGTCGCTGCCATAAGGTTAGACAACGTACCAGC
Organism: Vibrio sp. RM-41-2B; assembly: GCF_024744415.1. Lineage (NCBI taxonomy): Bacteria > Pseudomonadati > Pseudomonadota > Gammaproteobacteria > Vibrionales > Vibrionaceae > Vibrio > Vibrio sp. RM-41-2B. The sequence goes on from NZ_JAMQWD010000016.1 coordinate 36,569, forward strand.
AAGAACAGCTTTAACACCCATGCGAGCGATGTCACTACGACGGTTTGGTGCAAGGCTACCTAGACCACCAAGTAGAATCGCGATAGAAGAAAGGTTCGCGAAACCACATAGTGCGAATGAGATGATAGCTGTTGTCTTCTCAGACATTACTTCACCAGTTGCCGCGATTACTTGAGCGTTTTCACCTAGGTATGGTGTGAAGTTCAAGTAAGCAACGAATTCGTTCACTACGATTTTCTGACCGATGAATGAACCAGCAGTTACTGCTTCAGCCCATGGAACACCGATTAGGAAAGCTAGTGGAGAGAATGCGTAACCTAGGATTAGCTCTAGCGTTAGTTCTGGCATGCCGAACCAACCACCGATGCCACCTAGCATACCGTTGATCAGCGCGATTAGACCAACGAATGCGATTAGCATTGCACCTACGTTAAGCGCAAGTTGTAGACCAGAAGCCGCACCGCCCGCTGCTGCGTCGATTACGTTTACTGGTTTGTCGTCGCCGCCGTCCATCGCTTCTTCGATACTTTCGTGAGGCTGGTCAGTCTCTGGGTGAAGGATTTTAGCGAATAGTAGACCACCTGGTGCAGCCATAAATGATGCTGCTACTAGGTACTCTAGTGGAACACCCATTGAAGCGTAGCCCGCTAGTACACCACCAGCAACAGAAGCTAGACCACCACACATTACCGCGAATAGCTCTGATTGAGTCATTTTTGGAACGAATGGACGAACAACTAGAGGTGCTTCTGTTTGACCTACGAAAATGTTTGCTGCTGCTGACATTGATTCCGCACGTGAAGTGCCCAGCGCTTTTTGTAGTGCGCCACCAAGAATCTTGATAACCCATTGCATAACGCCAATGTAGTAAAGAACTGAAATCAGTGCAGAGAAGAAGATCAGTGTAGGAAGAACACGGAATGCGAAGATGAAACCGCCGCCGCCGAATACTTCGAACATCTTGTCAGAAACAAGACCACCGAACAGGAATGATGAACCATCGTTACCGTAGTTGATAACGTTAGAAACACCTGAAGAGAAACCGTTTAGTAGATCACGGCCCCAAGGTACATACAGAACAAATGCACCTAATGCGAATTGGATAGCGAATGCGCCACCCACAGTTCTTAGATTGATAGCTTTACGGTTATTAGAAAATGCAAATGCAATCGCAAGAAGCACTACCATACCGATTAGGCTCATAAACAGGCTCATAGTTTATGACTTCCTTATAAGTTATTTATTGGCGTGTTACAAAATGGAGCTATAAAGCGGGAGCAATTATACTCATGCAGAATCAATTAAAGTAATGCCAGCCTCACACTTTCCTATAAGATTCATGATTGATTCAGCCAGCTTTGTGAGTTAATTCACAATAAGCAGGAAAACGTTTTCTATTTCAAACCACATCTTTAGATTTTATTCACATATCGAGAAAGCAAAATTGCTATTTTTCCATAACTGAGAGGCAATCGATTGCCTTGAGCCGTTATGCAACTCTACGAGCTCATTAAAGACGTGAATGAGTTTGGCTGGGTGATTCGACTCCCCTTGATATCCAAGTATAGGCATATCCGGTGCATCTGTTTCGATCACGAGATGTTTGAGTGGTAATTTTTGAATTGCGTCGCGCGTTTTCTTCGCTCTTGGGTAGGTGATGGTTCCTCCTACACCGATAAAAAAACCTAATTTGACCCACTCCATTGCTTGCTGATAACTCCCAGAGAAAGCATGTAGCACACCGCCCCGAGGGAGCTTCGCCGCTTTAACCATTTGAATAAGGCGATTGTGCGCTTTTCGGCTATGTAAAATAACTGGGAGTTCGAAGCGTCTAGCCAGTTCAAATTGAACTTCAAGCGTCTCTTCTTGCAACTGTGGGTCAACATCAATGGCAAAATCTAGCCCACACTCTCCTATGGCCACGCACTGGGGAGCATTTTGTTTTAGATAATGTTCCAATTCAGCAAAGTGCTGCTCGACGTTATCTTCAAGAAAATACGGATGAAACCCAAGGGCGTAATACAAATTGGCATGTTGATCTGCCAAGGTTTGAATACGAGCCCAGTTTTGAGGTCCCATTGAAGGAATCAGAATTCTTGTCACGTCTTGCGTTTGAGCTAGCTGAAGTTGATGTGCAAAGTCACCTTGGAATACATCAAAGTCAAAGTGACAATGGGTATCAAAGAGCTTCATCTTGAGACTTTTTATCTGTACCGACAAACTGAGAATCAGAAAATAGTAGAGCTTCACTGTTCTCTTCATTTTGATGGGCAGGATCTTTTCGATACGGAACGCAGCTGCGTTTTTGATCAGGGGTTAGCCCCATCTCCTTGCACCAGTCGTCGTAACGCTTCAATCCTCGTTTAAACCAGTTCATATCTCATCCTTATAAAAAACGCCCTTGGCTAAGTTTATAGCCAAGGGCGTTTTAAAATCTAGTTTGCGTTAAAGCTTACCCAAACCGCTTTTTGATTAGTGCTCACGCGTCGCACGGAAATCAATATCAGGGAAACGCTCTTTCGCCAAGTTTAAGTTAACCATTGTTGGCGCAATATACGTTAGGTTATCACCACCATCCAATGCTAAATTTGCTTGGTTCTTACGTTGGAACTCATCCAGTTTCTTCGCATCATCACACTCAACCCAACGAGCAGTCGCAACGTTAATGCCTTCATAAATCGCTTCAACGTTATATTCAGACTTCAAGCGAGCGACAACAACATCGAACTGAAGTACACCAACGGCACCAACGATCAGGTCGTTGTTTTGTAGTGGACGGAATACCTGTACCGCACCTTCTTCTGATAGTTGCACCAAGCCTTTTAGTAGCTGTTTCTGCTTTAGTGGATCTTTCAGGCGAATACGACGGAACAATTCAGGCGCAAAGTTTGGAATACCAGAGAACTTCAGTGACTCACCTTGCGTGAAAGTATCACCAATTTGAATAGTGCCGTGGTTATGCAGACCAATGATGTCACCCGCGTAAGCGTGTTCTGCACGTGAACGGTCACCAGCCATAAAGGTTACTGCATCAGAGATACTCACCTGCTTGCCAAGACGAACGTGGTTCATCTTCATACCCTGCGTGTAAGTACCCGATACAATACGCATGAATGCGATACGGTCACGGTGTTTCGGGTCCATGTTTGCTTGGATCTTGAATACGAAACCAGAGAACTTCTCTTCTGTCGCTTCAACTTCACGCTCAACCGCTTGACGCGTTTTCGGTGCTGGTGCCCACTCTGTTAGACCGTCTAGCATGTGGTCTACACCGAAGTTACCTAATGCGGTACCGAAGTAAACTGGCGTCAGGTCACCTGTTAAGAACATTTCCAAATCAAACTCAGGGCAAGCACCCATAACAAGCTCAAGCTCTTCTCGAACACTTTCCGCAAGGCCTGCACCGACTTTTTCATCAAGCTCTGGGTTATCTAGACCTTTGATGATTCGAACTTCTTGAATCTCATGACCGTGACCAGATTCGTATAAAATCGTTTCATCACGGTGAATGTGGTACACACCTTTAAACTCTTTACCACAGCCGATTGGCCACGTGATAGGCGCACACATCATGCCCAATTCGTTTTCTACTTCGTCCAATACTTCCATTGGATCACGAACGTCACGGTCAAGTTTGTTCATGAAGGTCACGATTGGCGTATCGCGTAGACGGGTTACTTCCATCAACTTACGAGTACGATCCTCGACACCTTTCGCTGCATCGATAACCATCAAGCACGAGTCGACTGCCGTTAGAGTACGATATGTATCTTCCGAGAAGTCTTCGTGTCCAGGAGTATCAAGTAGGTTTACCAGGCAATCATTGTAAGGGAACTGCATCACAGACGTGGTTACCGAGATACCACGTTCCTTTTCCATTTCCATCCAGTCTGATTTTGCGTGCTGTGCATTACCACGACCTTTAACCGTACCTGCTTTTTGAATCGCGTTTCCGAATAAAAGGACTTTTTCAGTAATGGTGGTTTTACCCGCATCCGGGTGAGAAATAATAGCGAACGTTCTACGTTTAGACACTTCGCTTAGAAAAGGTGTATTTGACATGAAACTGGTCTTCTTTGATGTCTGAATGCTTGCTCGAAAAGCAAACACGCTTTTTAGATTCAATATTGCGCGGTATTCTCGCTTATTATTGCCTCAGGGGCAACTGATCGCTTTAGGGGCGACTTCCCTTATGGGATGCGTTAACGTTAGTGAAAGAAGAGATAACTCATGATTATCGCATCTTCTTTTCCCGTGCCAGTTTTCGCAGGGTAATAGTTATGACGTCGATCAACTTCATTGAATCCAGCTTGTTCATAAATATAAATAGCAGGCTTATTACTCTCTCGCACCTCAAGCCAAGCACTCTCCGCTTTTGATTGCTCACAATGTTCTAAGAACGCATCCAACAGTTTTTGACCATAGCCTTTACCCTGAAGATGCGGCGCGATAGCAATATTCAGCAACGTAACTTCACCGACAATATTCTGCGCATAGAAGTAGCCAATCACCATCTCGCCATCGAGCATCACATGATGACATGCTCCACGGCTGGATAAATCACGTACCAAAGACTCTGCCCACGGATGCGAGTGTGCTTGCTGCTCAATTTGCCAAACTTGATCTAAGTGCTCAGCGCACATTGGTAAGATTTTAGTTGTCATTATTTACCTAGGGGTTAATGTGCAATACCAATTGCAGTAAAACGGGGATTAATGCTTATTTGCTCGAATTGTTGTAAGAACAAATCTGTTGCCAAAGTGCACGTTTTTGTTGGGTATTCCCATCCACACCTTGCAACAATGGCGATGCCAGTTGTTTAGTGTCAGGCAATACTTCGGCTTCACACCCTGCAAACCAAACCCACTCAAGCTCGTGCTGGCCAAGTAATGGAAATCGCTCTGGCTCAATATGTAACGCTTGGTCAGGCGTTAACTTCATACTCTTTAGGATGTTTTCAAACAAAACCGCCGTCTCATTCTCTGGACATACCGGAGAGATCAACAGGAGTTTGCAAGAACTTTGCAAATCGATTTTTGGCGATTGGTAACCTGCCAATCTATCTGGGTGTACCAGCTCCCATGTGCTGATGCCCATTTCGTGTAAATACTGTTTCTCGTTAATTGACATTTTCCGTCACCTATTTGAACGAGGGCAATCCTAACAAATAATCGTGATTATACCTAAAGGACTTCAAGGAACACCTCAATACATTGGAATGATTGAACTGTTCTGCCTATGACAATGGCCACACCGTAGGTATAACATATGAGGTACATTATGAAATTCTTACCTACACTGCTGCTTTGCGCACTAGTAGCCACCACCAGCATAAGTGTTTTTGCTAATAGCAGCGATGAGTGGGAGCTGATTGCAACGAAAACCGTCAAATTCCAAACAGAAACGGATACCGTGACACCAAATAGCCTATTCCGAAATCGCAGCTTCAGTAAAATTAAACTGAAATGTGTGCAGGGCACGGTAGACATTAACGACTTAAAAGTCGTGATGACGGACGGTAGTGAGAAAAAGCTAACCTCTATGGGTGTGCTAACAAGTGGATTATCGACTCGTGCATGGAGCCTTCCTGGCTCAAAAGAAGCGAAGCTAAAACAGATTGAAATGACTTACAGTAGTTGGGGCAGCAGAAAACTCAATGTTTTAGGGCTAAGTAAGAAAGCAAAAATAGAGGTTTGGGGTAAGAAGAAAAGTGACCAGTCGTCTTAACCTCCCTATCTCAGTTTTCAATGAACTAAGAAAGAAGCCCACTGAGTTAGTGGGCTTCTTTCATTTACAGTTCAGAGAACTCTGGCGCGTAATCTATGCGTCCGGAGTGTCCGGCACATTGACCTTCGACCAACTCTGCGATACGAAATGCACCTTTAGGAACATCCCAAGCGCATTCGAATCCCATCTCGTCGCATGATTGAAAGCCCTGGCGCGCGTAATAATCAGGATCGCCCAACACCACACACACTGGATAGCCAAAATCACGAAGTGAATCAAAACCTTCTTTGATCAACTCTGCAGCGATGCCTTGGCGACGGTAATCTTCATGAACAGCCAATGGCGCCAGCCCTTGCCACGACAAATCTTCACCATTTAAGGTCACTGGGCTAAATAAAGCATGGCCTATCACCTCTCCCTCATCTGTACACGCGACTAAGGAAAGTGTGAATTTGCTGTTTTCGCGCAAACGCATCACAAGCTCAGCTTCAGCTTCCGTCGGGAAGGCGTGTTTCAATAAGCGGTCAATGGTAAGAATGTCCGCAGGGGCTTCAGTTCGAATAAGCATTCGCTACTCCGGTTGGTTGTGCAGGCGCCTGAACTCCTTTCTGAACAAAATCAGCCAATTGATTCAAAGCGACTTGCATTGCTTTCGGTAACTGCTCTAAGTCGACACTGTCCATTAAGTTTTTCACTTCTAAGCCAAGCTCAGTATCACCTTCAATTGAAAGGCGACGTTGGAAGAACAGTGTGTCAGGGTCTTCTTTACGACCAGCAATCAGTACTAGGTCGTTTAGATTACCACTAAAACTCACATCTTCCTGAACTGGTTTTTCAGCTACCACTAATTTTTCGTCTTGATAGCTGATGTACCATGCTAAGTTCAAGTCTTTAATCGCAACTTTTAACCACTTGTCTTCAAGGAACTCAAAGTCACCATCTTCCAAGGCTTCTTTAAACACCATTTTTAACCCTTCCAGCAATGCTTTTTGCTGAATTGGCAGTGGTAATAACTGGACTGGAGAACGCAAAATGTTAGCTGCGTTCTTTACTAGTTGACTGCGAATCTTGTTTAACACGTTCATTATCCGTTACTTTGTCATTAGGTTGCCTATATTAAGCAATCGTGGCAATGAGATTACTGTTATGTATCAATAAAGTGCTTATTTTAGATTGGTGAATTATTGTTCACTAACGCTTCTTTTTTTGAAGTTACGTGTATTATTGATGCGAACAGGTGGATAAACACTTTTACAACCGTATTTTCAAAGTTATAGTTATCTCAGCGTATCCATGTGATTGTCGACTGTAAAGTTAAAACCGCGAGCCCTTTAATGGCAAGCGATACTGTGACTTGATAGTAGACCGCCGCAGGCTTATCAGGGTGTCGCTTTTTATACACGGACGAATAATCTGGCTCATTGGAGATCGGTAATACCCTAATGCCTTCCCAGCAATTAAAACATTGGTTTGCCACGCTAACCTCAAATAGCCCTTTCTTCTTTGCCATTCTTGATAAAAAACACAATTATCGAATGGTAAGTGACCGTTACTGCGATATCGCAGGTTTAAGTCATGAGGAAATCATCGGCTTAAACGATTGCCAGGTACTGGGTGAGCAGTTTTATAAAAAGCTGGCCCCTTACTATCAGCGTGCATTCAAAGGAACGCATGTCGAAGCCGAAATCACCCTCGATGAAACCGACCTTGAAACCAGCCTGCACTTTAGTCTGTCACCGGTTTTTGAAGGTAACGAAATTCGCTTTGTCGTTTTTCACGCCGTGGATACTTCAGAAAAGCAGATCCTCGTACGCTCCTTAGAGGAGTCTGAAAGTAAGTTTGCGAAATTAACACAACTTCTGCCTGACGGCCTGCTGCTTATCGAAGATGACATTATCATCTCTGCCAACCCTGCATCAGCACGCCTTCTGGGACTGAACTCTCCCCATGAGTTGCTAGGCGAAGAGCTCAGCCGTTTATTCATCGATGAAAACAGCAAGAAAGTGTTTAGTCATCGTTTGAGTACATTAATTTCTGACAAGCCTTTTGTTTGCTTAACCAGCGCGAGATGTGGCTTTGAACGAAAAGTTCAGTTACACGCTGATTCCACGGCGATATTAGGCAGCGAGTCTCAAATCATCTTGATCCAAGACGCTGACGATACACCTAAGAATTTGTCTTCTGCATCGAATGAAGACATACATATTGATTCGCTCACCAAACTGTACAACCGCTTTGGTTTTACCAAACGTTTGGAACAGCTGATCAAAAAGCAAACGCCGCTTCTGGTGTTCTATTTGGATATCGATAACTTCAAAAACATTAATGATTCACTTGGTCACCACATTGGCGATAAAGTGATTCAAGAGGTATCGGCCCGTCTTAAACGATTACTGCCAAATCAAGCGATTATTGGTCATTTGGGTGGCGATGAGTTTGGCGTCATTCTGCCAGAACCAGAAAATACCCGCATGGCTGAAATTTTGTCAGATCGCATTATCTCGTTGATCAACCAGCCTTTCGACTTGCACCACTTCAGTAAACGCCTTGCGTGCTCAATTGGTAGCGTTCGTTACCCTGAAGACGGGCAAGATGCGCGAATCCTGCTACAAAATGCCGATACAGCGATGTATGAAGCCAAAGATCGTGGCCGAAATCGCCTGATCAAATTTAACGACCAGATGAACAAAGAAGCGCGCATGCGTTTGTGGCTTGAAATCGAACTGCAAAAAGCATTGCAGCAGAACGGTTTGGAGGTGTGGTATCAACCAAAGGTTAACGCGCGTGACTTCAGCATTAACGGTGCCGAAGCGCTCGTTCGTTGGAAACACCCTGTCGAAGGTTACATTAGCCCAGGTTCATTCATTCCTGTCGCCGAGCGTGCAGGGTTAATCGAACACCTTGGACGCGTCGTGATGCGTGATGTTTTCAATACGGTAAAACGTTGGAAACAACAAGGCATACTGCCAGGTCGTGTCGCTATCAACCTCTCTCCCGAGCAATTTGGTAACCCACAGCTGATCGATTTTATGGAAAAGTTACTTCGCACTACCGAGCTTGATCCAAGCTGCATTACCTTCGAGCTAACCGAAAGTGCCGTGATGAGTGATAGCGAACATACACTGCAAATGCTGAATGCGATTAAGAAACTGGGCTTCGCCCTCTCTATCGATGACTTTGGTACTGGTTACTCTTCCCTTTCCTACTTAGCGCGCTTCCCTATCGACGAGCTGAAAATCGACCGCGCGTTTATTAACGATATCGACACGCTACCCAAACAGGTCACTGTGATTGAAAACATCATTAATCTGGGTAAGTCACTCGACTTGACGGTCGTTGCCGAGGGGGTGGAAACCCACCAGCAAGCTACTTTGCTCTCTAACCTTCAATGTAATGCGATTCAAGGATTCCATTTTTATCGCCCACAGCCAAAACATGAAATTGAAGAGCTGTTTGTACAGAATCGTCGTCACAAGAACTAACCCCGACTCGATACCCTTACTCTCAAGGGGTAAATATCGACTTTATTGAGCTAAACCTAACTTAGGTCAATTTCGCTATTCATAATTCTTCATAAAATGCGGACACCTTTTTATTCTCAATGATTGTGAGCATATGGAACTCTTGTGTCCCGCGGGTAACCTGCCTGCGTTAAAAACTGCGATTGATTGCGGTGCCGATGCCGTCTACATTGGCTTCAAAGATGATACCAACGCCCGTCACTTTGCTGGCCTCAACTTTAACGGCAAAAAGTTAGAAAAAGCGGTGCAATACGTTCACGACCGCGACAAAAAAATTCATGTCGCGTTGAATACCTTCGCTCATCCCAATGGCTTTGAGCGCTGGACGAACGCGGTAGACAATGCAGCGGCATTGGGTGTGGACGCGCTGATTGTTGCAGACATTGCAGTTCTGGAGTATGCAGCTCGCAAATATCCCGATCTGGAACTACATCTTTCAGTGCAAGCATCAGCGACCAACATCGCAGCCATTGATTTTTATAAACAGAACTTCAACGTAAAACGTGTGGTGCTGCCTCGCGTCTTATCGATTCATCAGGTGAAGCAGCTTTCGCGCAACATCACTAGCGATGTCGAGCTAGAAGTCTTTGCTTTTGGTAGCCTTTGTATTATGTCCGAAGGCCGTTGTTATTTGTCATCATACATGACGGGTGAGTCCCCAAACACTGTGGGTGCCTGTTCTCCTGCCAAATACGTTCGTTGGCAAGAAACTGATCAAGGCCTTGAGTCTCGTCTAAATAATATCCTAATTGACCGCTACTGCGCAGGAGAAAACGCAGGCTACCCTACGCTCTGTAAAGGTCGTTTTGAAACAGAAATTGATGGTGAGAAAAAACGCTATCATGCTCTGGAAGAGCCAACCAGTTTGAACACCCTTTCGATGCTGCCAGAACTATTTGCCGCTAATGTCGCGTCTGTAAAAATTGAAGGGCGCCAACGCAGCCCAGCTTACGTAGAGCAAGTCACTCGAACATGGCGAGCCGCGATTGATCGCTACCAAGCCAACCCAGAAGCTTACCAAGTTGAAGCCGCATGGGATGCGACGCTCGCAAATGTGTCGGAAGGAACGCAAACCACCCTAGGTGCTTACCACCGAAAATGGCAGTAGAGGTTAAGATGGATAACTCAATGAAATACGCACTTGGCCCACTACTCTATTTTTGGCCAAAACAAGATGTAGAAGCCTTCTACCAACAAGCAAAACAAAGCTCTGCAGACATTATTTACCTGGGTGAATCGGTTTGCTCTAAACGCAGAGAAATGAAATCAGCCCACTGGTTGGAAATCGCTAAAGACTTATCTGCCTCTGGCAAGCAAGTCGTTATCTCTACGATGGCGCTACTGGAAGCACCGAGTGAAGTAAACATCATGAAGAAGTACATCAATAACGGTGACTTCGCCATTGAGGCTAATGACGTATCGGCGGTTCAATTAGCATCAGAGCATAAAGTGCCTTTCGTCGTTGGTCCTGCAATCAATACTTATAACGCACACACGCTCAACTTATTTTTGAAGCAAGGTATGATGCGTTGGTGCATGCCTGTCGAGCTCTCTCGCGAATGGTTAAACGATACTTTAGTTCAGTGTGACGAGCTGGGTATTCGTAACAAGTTTGAAGTTGAGGTATTTAGCCACGGTTATTTACCTTTAGCGTATTCCGCTCGCTGTTTCACAGCCCGAGCTGAAAACCGAGCGAAAGACGATTGCGAAACCTGCTGTATCAAATACCCTACGGGTATCCAGGTCAGCAGCCAAGAAGGGCAAGAAGTCTTTAACCTTAACGGCATTCAGACACAGTCAGGGTATTGTTATAACCTGATCAATGATTTACCAAGTATGCAAGGGCTGGTTGATGTGGTCCGATTAAGCCCTCTCGGTGTGAGTACACTTTCTGAGTTAGAGCATTTTCGCTCAAACGAGCACGGCGACAACCCTGAAAAACTCGAAAGCCGCCAATGCAATGGCTATTGGCATCATCTAGCTGGCTTAGAAGTAAAAAACATTTAGCTCCCCAAAAAAGAAAAGCGAGGCCCAACCTCGCTTTTCTCTATCAGCCATTGTTAACAGGCTTGCACTGTTGGCTCAGCCGAAGTTTCGTTTAGCAGCTTTTTCACGTCCCGCCACAACATACTGACCACGACTAAACTCAGCGCAATATTGGACAATGGGAAAGCCAGCCAAATGCCTGTCACGCCAAACAGTTTCGGCATAACGAACAAAAACGGCAGTTGAACCAACATGTTGCCTAGTGTCACAAACATGGCTTTGCTGCCTTTGTTTACCGATTGGTAGTACGCAGCCGCCACGACTAAAAAGCCATCTAGGAACAACGCAAACATGTGTAAACGAATCCCGATCACCGTGCTATCAATCAACTGTTGATCAGCATTGTTAAACACCGAGACCAACTCGTACGGGAAAAGGTTCATCAAACCCACAAACGCTACACCACCAAGCACAGATGTCCCCATTGCGACTTGCAGTAATTTCCTGACGTTCGCCTGGTTGCGCGCCCCGTGATTGAAACTCACTAGAGGTTGCATACCGTTCGCGATTCCCTCTGCAATTAGATAGTAAACCGTCACGATATATCCCAAAATAGCATACGCCCCTATCAACATTGCACTTCCGTACTGAGCAAATAATGCGTTGTGCATTGCCACCATCACAGAACCGTACGCGTACATAAAGAAGCTAGATGTACCGATCATTATAATCTTTGGTGCAACATCAACTTGAAACTTAAAGTCACTGATTCGAAGGCGTAAGGTCGCTTTTGAAGTAAAGAAGTAACCAATACCAAGCACGGTTACCACCAATTGTGCCAGCGCTGTAGCAATGGCCGCTCCGCTTAACTCCCACCCCAACCAAGCAATAAATAAGTAGTCTAATACAATATTAATGACAGCACCGATGACCATCAGCATCGTTGCTAAGTTCGGGCTGTCGTCATTGCGTAAAAGAAATGGAACCGCGATAGAGCCTAGCGTAAATACGCACGCGACAATCAGAATATGCAGATATTGCAGCGCGAGTTCAAACACTCGCCCTTCCGCCCCCTGCCAGCGAATAAATTCATCAGCAAAATAGAACAATATGCTAGCAACGACCGGCATCAATATCGCTAACAACCCCAATCCGGTTGTTAAAATACGCTTCGCGCCCTCATGATCGTTTTCTCCTTGCTTAATCGACGTTAGCGCACCAGTCCCCACCCCAATCATCATCCCTATACCGAGGATAGAACCGATGATCGGCCACGCAACATTGATCCCTGCTAATCCGTCAGCACCAACATAACGGCCAATAAAAATGCCATCAACTATTTGATATAAACCGTTCACGAGCATTGCTGCGACGGTTGGAATCGTATATTTCCAAAACTGTCTATAAATTGAGTTTTGCATGACTGCCACCAGTAGTTAGCAAAGCTAACCATTTAATTAGCAAGGCTAACTAAATGGTTAAATTAAATAAAAGAAAAATGAAACACCAAAGGCTAATGCGTACAGCGGAGGCCTTTGGTTTAATTTAAAATGACTTATTGCTCAATGCTTTATTCAGTAAAGCTTGTAACTGCTCAGCTTCTTGCTGATTTAATTGTTGCATCATTTGTTCAGAGATATCTTTGTAAACCACCTGCTCCAAAGACATTTTTTCTGCGACTTCTTCTGTCAGCAATACACGCTTAGCACGGGCATCCTCATTACATGCGATGCGTTTCACCAAACCCTTTTTTTCCAAACGAACAACCATTGTCGATGCGGAAGGCTTTGTCACTTGCAACTCTTCTGCAAGATCGGTTATTCGTACACCCTCAGGGTAAACCTGAATCACACGTAAATAATCGAACTCATTAAAGCTTAGATGTGATAACGGATCTTCTTTGGCATAAACACGCCAAGCTTTGGCGCAAAAACGCTCTAAATCAATCAAGCTTTCTTCTAGTGCCATAAAAGCCACCACCACTTAGTTAGCAAGGCTAACTATTTTAAATGAGTCACTAATCAAGTTCAATCATAAAAAAAACCGCTCTCATTGAGCGGCTCTAAATCATTCAATTCCCTGCTTCTTAGCGGCCTTTAGCTTGGCTAATCTATCTTGCTGTAATTGATCGTAGATTTGTGCCAGTTCCAAGAAGGAATACCGATGCTCAACATAATCATAAACGTTGAACGAAATCGCGAGCTTATAAAGTGAGATAGCACTTGCGATGTCACCTTCAAGCTGATTACGCTTTCCAAGGTAGAAATACGTTTCCGTCAATCGTTCAGCTAGGCGATAGTTCTCTCTCGTTCCATCCATAATTGCTTTAAGAGCGTCTTCGTCCGAGACGTCTCGCAGCATGATGGCAACAAGAACCCATCCCCACTCTTCACTACGATCTCGTAAATAACGCTGTTGAAGATTGGCTTTTGCTTGCTCTGGATTTTGCTCAGCTTCGATGATGTACAGCCATAATGAACGAAAAGGATCCGTTGGCATTTCTTGATAGTGCTTGGTCATATCTTCTAAAGCGAGATCGATTCGGCCACCATAATACAGTGCAATCGCACGGTTGCGTTCAGCATAGGTATTATCCGGAGCCAACTCTATGGTCGAGTCAAACGCTTCATAAGCCGCGTCAAACTCCCCCACTTGGGTGAAATACACCCCCAAAAGATTGAAGATATCCGGTTGAGCAGGATTCAACTGCAAAGACTGGTTAAAGTCCAAACGGGCAAGATCACGCAAACCAACGCTATCGTAGTAGCTACCGCGCTCATAATGCATTTTAGCGCGTACTTCATCACTGAGATCAGGACGTTGTAACAACTGCGATAAACGCGCGATTTGTACTTCTTGTTGAACGCTAGGCTGAAGTGGCACCGCCATCGGTGGATATAGCCACTTTTGTGCTGATTGCTGAGAAGTATTTGCACAACCGGTCAGCGCGATAGCAACACATAAACTTGCGGTTTGAAACCATTTCACTAATTGATACTCCTGTTTGGACCGCTCAAAATTTATTTCTCTTAATGCAATATAGGCGATAACCTCGTTTGAGGTTAATGCGTCGAAATAAACCAAAAAAAGGGGAGCGAAAATGCTCCCCTTTTATAACATGCTTTCAGGCCCTTAATCTAATAAAAGGCTGAAAGTCTCATTTTGTCTTACTCGTCTTTCGCAGCTGGTGCTTCAGCAGCAGCTTCTTCAGCTGGCTTTTCTACCGCTTCTTTCATGCTTAGACGTACACGGCCTTGGCGGTCGATTTCAAGAACTTTAACTTGAACTTCTTGGCCTTCAGCTAGGTAGTCAGACACTTTCTCAACACGTTTTTCTGCGATTTGAGAAATGTGTACAAGACCATCTTTGCCTGGAAGAACCGTTACGAATGCACCGAAGTCAGCTAGACGTGCAACTTTACCCGTGTAGATACGGCCAACTTCAACTTCAGCAGTGATCTCTTCGATACGGCGGATAGCTTCTTTCGCAGCAGTGCCTTCAGTTGCAGCAATCTTGATAGTACCGTCGTCTTCGATTTCGATAGTTGTACCAGTCTCTTCAGTTAGAGCACGGATAACTGCACCACCTTTACCGATAACGTCTTTGATCTTCTCTGCGCTGATCTTCATTGTATGAATACGAGGAGCAAATTCAGAGATGTCTTCACGAGCACCAGAGATAGCTTCATCCATTACAGATAGGATGTGCTTACGTGCACCTTGAGCTTGGTTAAGCGCAATTTGCATGATCTCTTTAGTGATGCCTTCGATCTTGATGTCCATTTGAAGAGCAGTGATACCAGTGTTAGTACCCGCTACTTTAAAGTCCATGTCACCTAGGTGGTCTTCGTCACCAAGGATGTCAGAAAGAACAACGAAGTCGTCGCCTTCTTTAACAAGACCCATTGCGATACCCGCAACAGAAGACTTGATTGGCACACCTGCATCCATAAGAGCAAGAGAAGTACCACATACAGAAGCCATTGAAGAAGAACCGTTAGATTCAGTGATTTCCGATACAACACGTACTGTGTATGGGAATTCATCAACAGAAGGCATTACTGCTGCGATACCGCGTTTAGCCAGTTTACCGTGACCGATTTCACGACGCTTAGGAGAACCTACAAAACCAGTCTCACCTACACAGTATGGAGGGAAGTTGTAGTGCAGTAGGAAGTGATCTTTACGCTCGCCTGTTAGCTCATCAATGATTTGAGCATCACGCTGAGTACCTAGAGTTGCCGTCACGATAGCCTGAGTTTCACCACGAGTGAATAGCGCGCTACCGTGTGTGCGAGGAAGAACACCAGTGCGTACATCTAGTGCACGAACCATGTCTTTTTCACGGCCATCAATACGAGGGTTACCCGCGATGATGCTACGACGTACGACTGTTTTCTCTAGATCATGGAAGATAGTGTGAATTTCTTTTGTATCCGCTTCAGGATCTTCAGCAAGAAGAACTTCATTTACTTCCGCAGCGATCTCATTGATACGGTCGTAACGAGCCATCTTCTCAGTGATTTTGTAAGCCTCAACAAGCTTCGTTTCTGCTAGCTCTGCAATCTTATCTTTAAGTGCTGTGTTTTCTTCAGGAGCAACCCAATCCCAAGCAGGAGTTGCTACTTCTGCTTTGAATTCGTTGATAGCTTTGATAGCAACTTGTTGTTGATCATGACCGTAAACAACCGCTGCTAGCATTTCTTCTTCAGTTAGGTTGTCCGCTTCTGATTCAACCATCAGTACGGCTGATTCTGTACCAGCAACCACAAGATCAAGCTTAGAAGTTTCTAGTTCGGTTTGGCTAGGGTTAAGTACAAGCTGACCATCGATATGACCAACACGCGCCGCACCGATAGGGCCGTTGAATGGAATGCCAGAGATAGCAAGAGCAGCAGAAGTACCGATCATTGTAACGATATCTGGCTGAACATCTGGGTTTACAGACATTACTGTCGCGATAACCTGAACTTCGTTTTTAAACGCGTCTGGGAATAGCGGACGGATTGGACGGTCGATTAGACGAGCTGTTAGCGTTTCGCCTTCAGAAGGACGACCTTCACGCTTGAAGAAACCGCCTGGGATTTTGCCCGCAGCGTAAGTACGCTCTTGGTAGTTAACCGTTAGTGGGAAGAAGTCTTGACCTGCAACGGCTTCTTTTTTACCTACAACAGATACGAATACAGACGTATCATCCATTGTGACCATAACTGCTGCTGTAGCTTGACGTGCAATAACGCCAGTTTCTAAAGTAACTGTGTGGTTACCGTACTGGAACGTTTTAACAACTGGTTTTTCGAACATTGTTATTCCTTGTTTCTAATCTTCCTTTAGTGCTTAAAGAAATCTTAGATGTGTTAATTGACACTCAAGACATTACGAATCGCGACTAGTAAAAAGAAACTCGGAAATTCCTTTTGAATAGTCGCGACCTTTTGGTCGACGTGGTTGACTGTAATGCTATGAGCTTTTGAGAAAACCTCTTACGAGGTTTAGCCGCCAGTATTATAACGGCATAAGTCTAATTTGGCTAAATTTAGGCAACAAAAAAGGGGCATAAAGCCCCTTTTTAGACAAACTGCTATGCAGTCGCTGATTAGCGACGTAGGCCTAGACGTTTGATTAGGTCTTGGTAGCGAGCTAGGTTTTTACCTTTTAGGTAATCTAGAAGCTTACGACGACGAGAAACCATGCGTAGAAGACCACGACGGCTGTGGTGATCGCCTTTGTGCGCTTTGAAGTGACCTTGTAGGTGGTTGATAGAAGCTGTAAGTAGAGCTACTTGAACTTCTGGTGAACCAGTGTCGCCTTCGCCTTGTGCGTATTCTGCAACGATTGCTGCTTTAGTTTCTGCATTCAGAGACATAATTCTCTCCTAATAAGAGTAGGTTTAAAGTTGTAGCAGCCAATCTCTGATTCAGCCGCTACGCGAAGCGCGGATTATAGGGAAATTTCCTATCTCGTGCAATATAAAAATACCGACACTCAGGTCGGTATTTTCAATCATTTACTTGGATGCGACGTCATCTCGGAACACGACCAATCGCTTAGGAGCGATTTTGCCATCTTCGTTCATTTCGCCAACGCCAATAAACAAACGCTCTTCACCCATGGTAAGGCGAAGTGAGCCTTCGGTAGGCGCACCAAATACTTGAACAGGTTGCCCATGCTGAACCATATCCGCCAGTTCAGGCACTAAGTTGACTTCTGGTAAGTCTTCTACCGCTGTATCCATTGGTAACAGCAATGGGTCCAGTAGTTCTCGAGGAGCGCGTTCTTCACGGTGTGCTTGCTCTAGTAACTCATTCAGTTGCTCAAGTGTCACCATCTTCTCGTAAGGGTATTTCGCAACACCAGTGCGTCGAAGCATAGTTACGTGCGCACCACAACCTAACATTTCGCCTAGATCATCCACGATGGTACGAATGTATGTGCCTTTTGAGCAGTGCACTTCCATCTCGACTTCATCGCCTTCAAAACGGTGAAGAACAATCTCGTATACCGTGATCTTACGAGATTCACGCGGAACTTCGATGCCTTTGCGAGCGTATTCATACAAGGGTTTCCCTTGATATTTCAACGCTGAAAACATGGAAGGTACTTGTTCAGATTCGCCACGGAACTTCTCAATGCACGCTTCTAGCTTGTCTAACGTAACATCGATTGGACGTGTCTCTACGACTTCACCATCCGAGTCAGACGTGTTGGTACGTTCACCAAGCTTTGCGATCACACGGTAGCGTTTATCAGAATCTAGAAGAAACTGAGAAAACTTCGTCGCTTCACCCAAGCAAATTGGCAGCATGCCTGTCGCTAATGGGTCCAAGGCACCAGTGTGGCCTGCTTTCTCAGCAAAGTAGATTCGCTTTACTTTTTGCAGTGCATCATTGGAAGAGATGCCTGTTGGTTTGTCCAACAGTATAACGCCATTAATTGGACGACCTTTACGACGACGAGCCATTATTCTTCGTCCTCACGACCAGAATCTTTTTGCTTTTGTTTGTCTGAGCTTACCACTTCAGACACTAGGTTAGACATACGCATACCTTCAACAAGCGTATTGTCATAATGGAAGCGGATTTCTGGCGTTAGACGTAGGCGAATGCGCTTACCTAACATCATGCGAATGTGCACTTCGTGCTCACGTAGCGCTGCTAGACATGATTCTGGTGTTTGCTCGCCCACACATAGGAAGGTCACAAATACTTTTGCGTAAGCTAGGTCACGAGAGACTTCTACGTCTGAGATCGTCACCATGCCAAGGCGAGAATCACGAACTTCACG
Source organism: Vibrio sp. RM-41-2B (assembly GCF_024744415.1). Lineage (NCBI taxonomy): Bacteria > Pseudomonadati > Pseudomonadota > Gammaproteobacteria > Vibrionales > Vibrionaceae > Vibrio > Vibrio sp. RM-41-2B. The sequence continues at coordinate 55,086 of NZ_JAMQWD010000016.1, forward strand.
TTGAAGGATCATCGCTAGTTCTTTTTGCAGCTGCTGTGCAACGCGCTGCGTGCGGCTAAATTCTTTTGACATATCTTTACTCTTATATAGAAAGAATGGGGGGTTGGTCAAAGCCAGCCCCCCATGGTGTATTCAACAACCAATTACTACTTATCTTTCAAAGACAATATTAGTAATTTTAGTCAATTAGTCTAGAGTACGTTTAATTTCAACGATTTCGAAGACTTCGATTTGGTCACCAACTCGAACATCATTGTAGTTCTTAACGCCGATACCACATTCGTAGCCATTCTTAACTTCTTGAACGTCATCTTTGAAACGACGTAGTGACTCTAGTTCACCTTCGTAAATAACAACGTTATCACGTAGTACACGGATTGGGTTGTTACGCTTGATCACACCTTCTGTAACCATACAACCAGCGATAGCGCCCAGTTTCGGTGACTTAAACACGTCACGAACTTCAGCAAGACCAATGATCTCTTGCTTGAATTCTGGAGCAAGCATACCGCCCATTGCTTGTTTAACTTCGTCAATCAATTGGTAAATGATTGAGTAGTAACGTAAGTCAACAGCTGCGGCTTCAACAGCACGGCGAGCAGAAGCATCTGCACGAACGTTAAAGCCAAGGATGATTGCGTTTGAAGCTTCCGCTAGTACTACGTCAGTTTCCGTAATACCACCAACACCAGAACCAACGATGTTCACTTTAACTTCGTCAGTAGATAGCTTAACTAGTGAGTCTGCGATTGCTTCTACAGAACCTTGAACGTCTGCTTTAAGTACAACGTTAAGTTCAGCAACTTCACCAGCAGTCATGTTAGAGAACATGTTCTCTAGTTTAGATTTCTGCTGACGAGCAAGTTTCACTTCACGGAACTTACCAGCACGGTAGTTAGCTACTTCACGCGCTTTACGCTCGTCACGAACTACTGTTGCTTCATCACCTGAAGATGGTACACCTGAAAGACCTAGGATCTCTACAGGGATAGATGGGCCAGCCGAAGTAATTTCTTTACCTAGCTCATCACGCATTGCACGAACACGGCCGTACTCTTGACCACAAAGAACGATATCGCCCTTGTTTAGCGTACCTGATTGAACAAGTACTGTTGCAACTGGACCACGACCTTTATCTAGACGAGATTCAACAACAACACCAGACGCCATGCCTTCTTTCACTGCTGTAAGTTCTAGAACTTCAGATTGAAGAAGGATTGCTTCTAGAAGAGCGTCAACGTTTGTACCCTGTTTCGCAGAGATGTGAACAAAGATGTTCTCACCGCCCCACTCCTCAGGAATAACATCGTATTGAGCAAGCTCATTCTTAACGTTATCTGGGTTCGCGCCTTCTTTATCGATCTTGTTCACAGCAACAATTAGAGGAACGCCTGCCGCTTTCGCGTGCTGAATCGCTTCTACTGTTTGTGGCATTACGCCATCGTCTGCTGCAACAACAAGAACAACGATATCTGTCGCTTGAGCACCACGAGCACGCATTGCAGTAAACGCTGCGTGTCCAGGAGTATCAAGGAACGTGATCATGCCGTTGTCTGTTTCAACGTGGTACGCACCAATGTGCTGAGTAATACCACCCGCTTCGCCAGAAGCAACGTGTGTGCGACGGATGTAGTCAAGTGTTGACGTTTTACCGTGGTCAACGTGACCCATGATAGTAACAACTGGAGCACGTGGCACTGCTTCCGCGTTAGTGTCACGGTCAGATAGTACCGCTTCTTCCAGTTCGTTCTCTTTACGAAGAACTACTTTATGGCCCATTTCTTCAGCAACAAGTTGTGCTGTTTCTTGGTCGATCACTTGGTTGATAGTCGCCATAGCGCCCATCTTCATCATTACTTTGATAACTTCTGTCGCTTTAACCGACATCTTGTTAGCAAGTTCTGATAGAACGATCGTTTCGCCAATTACAACGTCTTGCTTAGCTACCGTTGCTGACTTATCAAAGCCATGCTGCATTGAAGTCGGTTTAGCAAGTTTGCCTTTACGACCTCTACCGCCACGTTGGTTGTTACGGCCACCGCGAGCTTGGTCGTCTTTACCTGAAGCTTTTTTCTTCTTACGACGACCGCTCTCTACTTTGCGATCTGCTTCATCTTCGGCTTCACGTGCGTATTGTGAAGTCGTTACATGGTAATCTGTATCTTCCATATCACCCTTTTTCTCTTCTGCAGCAGACCAACGCTCTTTATTCTTTTCAGCCAATTCGCGAGCTTCTTCAAGCTTGCGCTGACTTTCCTCTTCAGCCTTACGCTTAGCTTCTTCTTCCTGACGACGTTTAAGCTCGTCGGCCTCTTTTCGCGCTGCTTCTTGCTTAATTTTCTCTTCAGCATCACGCTTTGCTTTTTCTTCAGCATTGCGTTGTGCATTCGTATCTACGTCTCGCTTCGCTTTTTCTTCAGCTTCACGTTTCGCTTTTTCTTCCGCTTCACGTTTTGCTGCTTCTTCAGCTTCTCGTTTTGCAGCTTCTTCAGCTTCACGTTTTGCAGCTTCTTCTGCTGCACGTTTTGCTGCTTCTTCTGCTTCACGTTGTGCTGCTTCTTCAGCTTCACGTTTCGCTTCATCTTCAATTGTGCTGCGCTTCACGTATGTACGTTTTTTGCGCACCTCAACCTGAACATTCTTACTCTTACCACCACCCGCGTTCACACTAAGTGTACTACGAGTTTTACGCTGAAGCGTAAGGCGAGTCGGCTCTGAATCACCTGATTTATCACCGTGTTCTTTCTTTAGATGAGAGAGAAGCTTCTGCTTCTCTTCATCAGTAACATTGTCAGAGCTCGCCTTTTTAATGCCAGCGTCAGCAAGTTGTTCAATCAAGCGGTCGACTGGCGTACCAATCTCATCACTCAGTGCTTTAACTGTTAATTGTGTCATGCCGCTTCCTCCTTGCCGAAAATTATGCTTCTTCGCCGAACCAACAGATGTTACGTGCGGCCATAATTAGCTCACCTGCACGTTCTTCGGTCAGGCCTTCGATACCTTCTAAATCGTCAATACCTTGGTCAGCAAGATCTTCCAGTGTCGCTACACCTTTCGCTGCCAATTTAAATGCCATCTCACGCTCAAGACCTTCAAGTGCAAGCAGATCTTCAGCTGGTTCTAGACCTTCAAAAGACTCTTCTTGTGCTAGTGCGATCGTCGTTAGTGCATCTTTTGCACGTCCACGAAGCTCTTCGATAAGTTCTTCATTCAAACCGTCGATTTCTAGTAGCTCGTTAACTGGCACGTATGCGATTTCTTCTAGCGTTGAGAAACCCTCTTCAACAAGAAGTTGAGCGAAGTCTTCTTCAATATCTAGGTACTTCATGAAGTTTTCAATAGATGCTTGTGATTCTTCAGCGTGTTTCTTCTGAAGATCAGCAACTGTCATAACATTCAGTTCCCAACCTGTTAGTTGAGATGCTAGACGCACGTTTTGACCATTACGACCGATAGCTTGCGCTAGGTTGTCAGCTTCAACTGCGATGTCCATTGAGTGTGCATCCTCATCAACGATGATAGAAGCAACATCAGCTGGCGCCATTGCGTTGATAACGAATTGAGCTGGGTTATCATCCCAAAGCACAATATCGATACGCTCACCACCAAGTTCGCCAGAAACAGCTTGTACACGTGCACCACGCATACCAACACACGCACCTACAGGGTCGATACGTTTGTCATTTGTTTTGACAGCGATCTTAGCGCGAGAACCAGGATCACGTGCCGCGCCTTTCAACTCGATAATATCTTCAGCGATTTCAGGCACTTCAACACGGAATAGTTCTGCCAGCATTTCAGGCTTAGAACGAGTGATGAACAGTTGGAAACCACGTGCTTCTGGCGCGACTTTGTAAAGAAGACCACGAACGCGGTCGCCTGGACGGAAGTTTTCACGAGGAAGTTGGTCATCACGTAGGATTACCGCTTCAGCGTTGTTACCAAGGTCAAGTACGATTGTGTCGCGGTTTACTTTTTTCACAACGCCAGTGATTAGATCACCTTCATTGTCGATGAACTGCTCAACGATTTGTGCACGTTCAGCTTCACGAACTTTTTGTACGATAACTTGCTTAGCCGTTTGAGTCGTAATACGGTCAAACGTTACTGATTCGATTTCGTCTTCTACGTAGTCGCCAAGCTCGATTGAGTCATCTTCGTACTGTGCTGCTTCTAGTGAGATCTCTTTTGTAGGGTTCTCAACATCATCAACAACTAACCAACGACGGTAAGTCACAAACTCACCAGTTTTACGGTCAATGGCAACACGTACGTCGATTTCGATTTCGTATTTTTTCTTTGTAGAAGTTGCTAGAGCAATCTCAAGAGCCTCAAAGATACGCTCACGAGGTACCGCTTTTTCGTTCGATACCGCTTCTGCTACCGCTAAAATTTCTTTACTCATTGTATTTAGCCTCTAAGCTTAAACTTTTTTAGGGAACTAAAATTTAGGGATCAGGTTAGCTTTGGAAATGTTACTTAGAGCAAACTCTTCTTGCTGACCGTCTACAGTAATTGTCACTGTTTCGCCATCAACGCCGTGGATAATACCTTTCCACTTACGACGGTTTGCTACAGCCATTTTCAATACGATGCTGACCTCGTGACCAATAAATTGCTCGTAATGTGCTGCTTTAAAAAGTGGTCTTTCTAAACCTGGAGAAGACACTTCTAGGCTGTAAGCAACAGAAATTGGATCTTCAACGTCTAAAACTGCACTAACTTGGTGGCTAACTTCTGCACAGTCGTCCACGTTAATACCATTTTCATGGTCAATGTAGATGCGTAACGTTGAGTGCGCGCCTGCACGAATGAATTCTAATCCAACCAACTCATAGCCTGATGCCTCTACTGGTGCTTCAAGCATTTCAGTAAGTTGTCTTTCTAAACCAGTCATTTAACCACTCCAGAAACAAAAAAAGGGCTCAGAGCCCAATCAAAAAACCAAGCAGTCTCTGAGCTATTTCAAAAAGCTCAGATAACAAAAAACCCCGATAGTCGGGGTTTTATGCTGCTGGACCCTGATACGTTAAGAATAGCCAACAAATGCTTCTCTTAACTCGTAGTGTGGTTAGCACTACGCAAACTTGCCAATCTACGATTTCTTCTTAAAGAAAGAGATTGGTTGCGGGGGCCGGATTTGAACCGACGACCTTCGGGTTATGAGCCCGACGAGCTACCAAGCTGCTCCACCCCGCGTCCGACTTGCTGAGCATTATACTCGCAAACAAGTGATTTACAAGTTTGTAAATACATGGTGCCGAGAGAGGGACTCGAACCCTCACACCTAAGGCACTAGCACCTCATGCTAGCGTGTCTACCAATTTCACCATCTCGGCATCAAAACCTTACAGCTTATTGAGGAATTTCATCACCCGCAGGGGCTGGAACTTCACTCGCTGCATCCTTAACTTGTTCAACAACTGGTTGACCTAATGTTGGGTCTACCCATTGTGATTCAGTCTGGTGCGTAGACATACGACCAAGCAACAAGCTAACGATAAAGAATACGGTTGCTAAAATAGCAGTTGTTCGGGTTAAGAAATTACCTGAGCCGCCAGCACCAAACACTGTGTTTGAAGCACCAGCACCGAACGAGGCTCCCATATCTGCGCCTTTACCTTGTTGAATCAACACAAGGCCAATCACACCAAGCGCTGCCAACAGGTAAATCACAAGTAGAACTGAAAACATTTTTTCCACCTATGTTCCAAATTGTTGAGCCAGCGCCGTTCAAGAGAATAAATCATAATTGAACAAGGCTAGCGACCTCCTAACGGGAGGCGGAGCAATACTAGCGAAAGCCGGTAACGCTGACAAGGGAAAATTAGTAAAAAATCAATGCCAATGCGCTAAGCGCTCAAAAAAAGGGCAAAAGATACCCTTTTCATTCACTGCACACTTTAACGCAATGATTAACAACTTGCTTTTACAGCTTCGGCAATTTTCAATGCAGAGCTTTGAACTAGCTCGCCATCCTCACCTTCCACCATAACGCGAATCAAAGGCTCTGTGCCAGATTTACGCAGCAATACACGTCCTTTATCACCCAGCGTCGCTTCTACTTCGGCGACGGCGTTTAGTACTGCTTGAGCTTCAAGAGGATTACTTTCCCCTGCAAAGCGGACATTTTCTAGAACCTGAGGATACAACGTCATGTCTTGCGATAGCTCATGCAAAGACATATCGCTGCCAACTACAGAAGCCAGCACTTGCAGTGCTGCAACAATCGCATCGCCCGTGGTGACTTTATCTAATAAGATCACATGGCCTGAGTTTTCAGCACCAATTTTCCAGCCTTTTTCTAGCAGTTGTTCCATGACATAACGGTCACCAACAGCGGCACGTACGAATGGAATGCCTAGCTGCTTTAAGCCATTTTCCATGCCCAAGTTAGTCATCAACGTACCAACTACACCACCCTTTAGCTCACCACGACGAAGAGCATCACGAGCAATAATGTAAGCGATTTGGTCGCCATCGACTTTGTTGCCAAGGTGGTCGACCATAATGATACGGTCACCATCACCATCAAATGCTAAACCAAGGTGCGCTTGCTCTTCAACGACACGCTTTTGAAGCGCACGAACATCTGTTGCGCCCACTTCTTCATTAATGTTGATGCCGTTAGGCTCTACGCCCATTGCAATAACTTCTGCGCCAAGCTCTTTGAAGACATTTGGAGCAATGTGGTACGTTGCACCGTGCGCACAATCTACCACAATTTTAAAGTTTGCAAGACTCAATTCAGATGGGAAAGTACTCTTACAGAATTCGATGTAACGGCCTGCAGCGTCATTTAGACGAGTGGCTTTACCAAGTTCTGCAGACTCAACACATTCAATGTCTTTATCCAGCTCAGCTTCAATCGCCAACTCGATATCGTCAGGTAGCTTAGTACCTTCAGAAGAAAAGAATTTAATGCCGTTGTCGTAATATGGGTTATGCGATGCAGAAATCACAATCCCCGCCTCTGCGCGGAAAGTTTGAGTTAAATATGCCACTGCTGGGGTTGGCATTGGACCAGTAAATGTTGCTTTAAGTCCCGCAGCAGCAAGGCCTGCTTCTAATGCAGATTCAAGCATATAACCGGAGATACGCGTATCTTTACCTATAATAACTTTCTTTGTGCCTTGTTTTGCTAGTACACGACCAGCAGCCCAGCCAAGCTTAAGTACGAAGTCCGGAGTGATTGGGTATTGTCCTACTTTACCGCGCACACCGTCAGTACCAAAGTAACGTCTTTTATTCGACATAAACTTTCCTTTATTATTTTTAAATATTGTTTTTCGTCATCTCAACAACTTTCATTGCTTCGATTGTCTCTTCAAAGTCATGCACACGAATGATCTGCGCGCCTTTCATTGCTGCAATCGTAGCGCAAACGACACTCGCATTTGTACATTCAGCCGCAGGCTTATCCAACAATTTAAAAATCATTGATTTACGAGACATGCCAGCCAAAATTGGCAGGCCGAATTCATGAAACTTTTCAAGATGAGCGAGCATATGATAATTGTGTTCTATCGTTTTGCCAAAGCCAAATCCAGGATCGAGAATCAGTTGAGATTTATCAATCCCTGCCGCTTCACATGCCGCGATACGTTCTTCTAGAAAGGCAGATACGTCGCTCATCACATCATCATAATGAGGTGCAACTTGCATGGTTCTAGGTTGACCTTTCATGTGCATCAGACAAATTGGAAGCTTTGCTTCTGCTGCGACTTCGAGAGCACCAGGTTCTTGCAAAGATCGAATGTCATTGATCAAATCTGCACCAGCATCAATAGCTTGACGCATAACTTCCGCTTTACTGGTATCGACCGAAATCCACACATCGTACTTTTCACGAATGGCCTTGATTACTGGGACAACACGTCGAAGTTCTTCTTCTAAAGACACATCTGGCGCGCCAGGCCTTGTCGACTCCCCACCAACATCAACAATGCTTACACCAGCCTTTATCATTTTATCAACTTGAGCAAGGGCGAGTTCAATCGAGTTGTATTTACCACCATCCGAAAAGGAATCCGGAGTCACATTTAGAATGGCCATAACATGTGGACGGGAAAGATCTAAAGATTTGTTATTTGCTGTAATCATCATCATAAACACAAAAACCCCGAGATAACTCGGGGTTTATTATTATCAACACTCTTTATTCAGAGTCTTTCTTTTCAGGCGCTTCGCTAGAAGTCGCTTCTGAAGAGCTAGACTTTTCTGCATCTTTCGCAGCGTCCGTTGCTTCTTCTTTAACTTCTGGCTTTGCTTGAGGCTTCTCGCTGTCTTCAGATTTGCCAGTTGAGTTATCACTCCAACCCGCAGGCTCACGAATTTCAGCTTTGCGCTCCATTAAATCATCAATTTGACGAGCATCAATGGTTTCATACTTCATCAGCGCATCTTTCATCGCATGCATGATATCCATGTTTTCTTGAAGAATCTTCTTCGCACGGTCATAGTTGCGGTCAATGATCTGACGAACTTCATCATCAATCAGCTTCGCCGTATCGTCAGATACATGCTTAGTCTGAGTCACGCTACGACCAAGGAACACCTCACCTTCATCTTCTGCATACAGTAGAGGACCAAGCTTTTCAGAGAAACCCCATTGAGTAACCATCTTACGAGCAATATCAGTTGCACGTTCAATATCGTTTGACGCGCCTGTTGAGACTTTATCAGCACCGTAGATGAGTTCTTCCGCTAGACGACCACCGTACAAGCTAGAGATCATAGACTCTAGATGCTGGCGAGACATGCTGACACGGTCTTGCTCCGGTAGGTACATAGTCACACCCAACGCGCGACCGCGTGGAATGATCGACACTTTGTACACTGGATCGTGCTCAGGTACTAAACGACCAACAATTGCGTGACCCGCTTCGTGATAAGCCGTTGACTCTTTTGTCTCTTCAGACATCACCATTGAACGGCGCTCGGCACCCATCATGATTTTGTCTTTCGCTAATTCGAATTCAACCATAGAAACGTTACGCTTGTTACCACGCGCAGCAAATAGCGCCGCTTCGTTGACTAGGTTTGCTAAATCAGCACCAGAGAAGCCTGGTGTACCACGAGCGATTAGAGAAGGCTCTACGTCACCTGCTAGAGGGACTTTACGCATGTGTACTTTTAGAATCTGCTCACGACCACGTACATCTGGCAATCCAACCACTACTTGGCGGTCAAAACGACCAGGACGTAGCAACGCTGGGTCAAGAACGTCTGGACGGTTAGTTGCAGCGATTACGATGATACCTTCGTTACCTTCGAAACCATCCATCTCTACTAGCATTTGGTTTAGTGTTTGCTCACGTTCATCGTGACCACCACCAACACCAGCACCACGCTGACGACCTACCGCATCGATTTCATCGATGAAGATAATACAAGGCGCTGCTTTCTTAGCTTGTTCGAACATGTCACGTACACGAGATGCACCGACACCCACAAACATTTCTACGAAATCTGAACCCGAGATGGTAAAAAATGGTACTTTTGCTTCACCAGCAATGGCTTTCGCTAGAAGCGTTTTACCAGTACCAGGAGGACCAACCATTAACACACCAGTAGGAATCTTACCGCCCAGTTTTTGGAAGCGGCTTGGATCACGCAAGTAGTCCACCAGCTCTTTCACGTCTTCTTTTGCTTCGTCACAACCAGCGACGTCAGCAAAAGTTGTCTTGATTTGTTCTTCGCTCATCATTCGAGCTTTGCTCTTACCAAAAGACATGGCGCCTTTACCGCCGCCGCCTTGCATTTGACGCATGAAGAAAATCCATACACCAATCAGTAAGATCATTGGGAACCAAGAAATGAAAATAGTACCAAGCAAGCTTTGCTCTTCTGGAGGCGTGCCCTGTACTTTCACGTTTTGGTTAATTAGGTCATCTAGAAGCTTTTGGTCATACACTGGCATGTAAGTAACCATTTTGGCACCGCCGCCACGACGAACAAAGCTAATTTCACCGTCTTTAAAAGTTGCTTCTTGAATCTGGCCTTGGCCAACTTCCTGTACAAACGTGGTGTAATCCACGGTTCTGCCATTGCTTTCTCCAGGGCCAAAGCTCTGGAATACCGACATCAATACGACGGCGATAACAAGCCACAGAATTAAATTTTTTGCCATGTCACTCAAGGTGTAAGCCTCTCGATAACTAATTGTAATTAAAGGTAGGGTACTACAGTTCATTCACTGTAGCTATAGTGTTAACACGCTCTCAAGAGAGCAAAATGGTTAACCTTTGTAACCAGTGGCTACAACAAAGACTTCTCGAGAGCGAGCTCGCGATGAGTCTGGTTTTCTAATTTTTACGGCTTTAAACATGTCTCGGACTTCTTTCACATACTGATCGAAGCCTTCCCCCTGGAAAACCTTTACGACAAAGCTACCATTAGGCGCTAGAACTTGTCGACACATATCTAAAGCCAATTCAACTAAATACATAGCACGAGGTTGGTCAACAGAGTTATTTCCCGCAATATTAGGTGCCATGTCAGACATTACTACGTCTACCATTGAAGGTTGGATTCTTTCTAGCAAAGCTTCCAATACTGCATCATCGCGAAAGTCGCCTTGTAAAAAGCTGACACCCGCAATTGGGTCCATAGGAAGCAAATCACACGCAATGATCTGACCACTGTCTCCTACTATCTTAGCAGCATATTGAGACCACCCGCCCGGTGCCGCACCCAAATCGACGACTGTCATCCCTGGCTTTAACAATTTATCTTTCGTTTGAATCTCATCGATCTTGAAATAAGCACGTGATCGATAGCCTTTTTTACGAGCCTCATTCGCGTATTTATCATCAAAGTGTTCTTTCAACCAACGACCAGAACTAGCCGAATGTTTTTGTTTACTCATTTTAATCCCAACAAGGCGCAAATTGGAGCTATTGTTTTAATAGGCGCTACCTATTACTCAATAAATTATAGTCTTCAGCAATAGATGGCGTTAAAATAGCTTTTTTCAACCCTTATTTTAAAGAAAATTGGCCGCGTAATGAACCTAAGCACCAAACAAAAGCAGCACCTTAAAGGCCTAGCTCACAGTTTAAAACCTGTCGTGCTAATGGGCGCAAATGGACTTACAGAAGCCGTGCTAGCAGAAATTGAAATCGCTCTTAACCATCACGAACTGATCAAAGTAAAAGTTGCTTCAGAAGATCGTGAAACAAAACAGCTAATCATCGACGCTATCGTACGTGAGACGGGCGCAGAAAAAGTTCAGACTATTGGTAAAGTGCTTGTGCTATACCGCCAGTCTGAAGAGCGTAAAATCGAAATCCCTCGTAAGTAATTCTACTTACGTTGCTGAAGAAAAAAGGTCGCCATTGGCGACCTTTTTGCGTTTTATTGGAGTAACAAAATTACTCTCAACAACTTAGATGTATTCTACTCGGTCGATTTCGAAGTCTTTCGCGCCACCCGGTGTTTGAATAGCAACCTCATCACCTTCCATCTTACCGATCAAGCCACGAGCAATTGGTGAGCTTACTGAAATACGGCCAGCTTTAATGTCTGCTTCGTCATCACCAACAATTTGGTATGTTTTTTCTTCTTCGGTGTCGATGTCAATCAAGGTTACGGTTGAACCAAAAATAACTTTACCCGTGTTCTCCATCTTCGTTACATCAATTACTTGAGCAACTGACAGTTTGTATTCAATGTCACGGATTTGTGCTTCACAGATACCCTGCTCTTCTCGAGCGGCGTGATATTCTGCGTTCTCTTTTAAATCACCTAACTCACGAGCTTCAGCGATTGCCTCTGAAATTTGAGGACGTAGTTTAAGTAGACGATCGAGTTCTGCACGTAGCTTTTGCTCGCCACGTAGTGTCATTGGAACTTTTTCCATTTTATAACCTCAAGCCCAAATGGGTCTTTGGACAAAAAAAAGCCCACCCTGCCATAGGGCTGGGTAGTGCGCTTAAAGATGCATTTCATTTAGTGTAAACAAACTCCCGGACGAAATCATCTTAATTCGAAAGGCTGTAAGACTATGCATTTTCGGCATAATGATATAAGTCACTTTTAGAACGATTCTAGAGTGCATCACTGTCGCAATTTGTTGAAAAACAACACTGTTCATTACACCAAAAACATCAAAAAAGATAAAAACTAATCAATGTCAGACGAATGTTATAGCCGAAAAATATCATTTAAAACAAAAAGTTAAATAAAAACCCAGAACAATCGAACAGTGTTCATCGATACGATTTATATCATTTTACTAACTCATACGGAAACTTTAGCAGTAAAACATGTCCAGCGAGTTGTTAGATCAAAGGCTTACAAGGGCGAATTATACCGCTCATTGGCCGATTATAGACCAACAACTTGTGAGAGATTACCTTTCCCCCATACAACAATGATTATGGACAGCTAACTAGGACAAATAAGATGAAAAAGACTCTAATTGCTCTTTCTGTATCTGCAGCAGCTATGGCAACTGGCGTAAACGCAGCTGAACTTTACAACCAAGACGGCACTTCTCTAGAAATGGGCGGCCGTGCTGAAGCACGTCTATCTATGAAAGATGGCGACGCTCAAGACAAATCTCGCATCCGTCTAAACTTCCTTGGTAAACAAGAGATCAATGACAACCTATACGGTGTTGGTTTCTGGGAAGGTGAATTTGAGACTGCTCAAAACGGTACTGTAGACGGCGACGACAAGAGCGATCTAGAAACTCGTCTTGCTTACGCTGGTCTTGGTGGTGCTTACGGTGAGTTCGCATACGGTAAAACTGAAGGTGCACTAGGCGTTATCACTGACTTCACTGATATCATGGCTTACCACGGTAACTCTGCAGCAGACAAACTAGCTGTAGCAGACCGTACAGACAACATGATGGCTTACAAAGGTCAATTTGAAAACCTAAGTGTTAAAGCAAGCTACCGCTTCGCTGACCGTGTAGAACAAAACGGTGAATACTCTGACAACAAACAAGACGGCTACTCTCTATCAGCTATCTACGCTGTAGCAGACACTGGTCTTGAGCTTGGTGCTGGTTACGCAGACCAATACGATGCAAACGAGTACATGCTAGCTGCATCTTACACAATGTCTGATCTTTACTTCGCTGGTATCTTCACAGATGGCGAAAAAATGACTGACACATTCAACAACACTGTTGATTACACTGGTTACGAACTAGCGGGTGCTTACACGCTAGGCCAAACGGTATTTACAACAACGTACAACAATGCAGAAACTGACAACGAGACTTCTGCAAACAACTTCGCTGTTGATGCTTCTTACTACTTCAAACCTAACTTCCGCGGTTACGTTTCATACAACTTCAACCTAATTGACGCTGGCGATAAGTTCGGCTCAACTAGCGGTAAGACAGTTGCGAACAAGATCGATGCTGAAGACGAGCTAGCTCTAGGTCTACGTTACGACTTCTAATTCCGGTCTTTGACTAGAATATCGAATGCCCGCTTCAAGCGGGCATTTTTTATACTCCATTTTAAGCCGCACGCCTTTCTCTCATGTCTCATTCATGATGACATATAAAGCATTTCTTTAGTTACCTAGCATATTGAAAGGACTTGCGTATACTCAATCACATAACTCACCTTAGAAAGTATCATTATGCGTTTACGTTGGCCCTTGCTCATATTCTCTTCATTACTTTCTGCTTTTTCACAAGCGTACCCTCATCAAGAAGTGTTGCCGGAAGGCTCTCGCATCAGTTTAGTCGCGGAAAAACTCAGTGAGAATGCTGAACTTGACGGTGTTCATCCTACCGAACAATTATTCCCACCAGCCAGTACATTAAAAATCGTCACAGCATTAGCGGCTAAGTTAGAGCTGGGTGATAACTTCCGCTTTCGAACCAAGCTAGAAGCGTCGAGCTCAGACGCAGTGATTTACTTTGTCGGCGATCCAACGCTCCAAACCAACGATTTAAAATCACTTCTTACCCTAGCCAAGAAAAATGGCTTAAAACGTATTGACGGTGACTTATGGCTCGATAACAGCGCATTCACTGGTTACAACCGTGCAGTGGGCTGGCCGTGGGATATCTTGGGAGTTTGCTACAGCGCTCCGGCATCGACCATCACACTCAATAACAACTGTGTGCAGGCTTCTATCTATACGCAAAAGGACGGTGGGACTCGAGTCTACGTACCTGAGCATCAACCTATTCGTGTCACAAGTACCGTAGAAACAGTTTCTAAAACCATTAAGAAAAGTCGTCATTGTGACTTAGGTTTAGTTGCAAATCCCGATAACAACTACAAGCTAACAGGGTGCTTGGTTGAAAGAGACAAACCATTGCCACTGAAATTTGCGGTTCAAGACCCTGAGCGTTACACCAGTCAAAGGTTGGCGGCTTTGCTCAAGGAGCTCAACATTGGGGTATCGGGAAAGATTAGGGTCGGTTCGGCTCCGGAAAAACAGCGCAAGCTAATCGCCATGCATCAATCAGAGGCATTACCAGACATTCTGGAAGAGATGCTTAAAAACTCTGATAACTTGATTGCAGATACATTAACCAAAACACTTGGCGCTAAGTTTTTTGTTCAGTCAGGTAGCTTTGCCAACGGTACAGAGGCGATCAAGCAGATCATTTTCGCCAATACTGGTATTGATATTCGTAATGCGCGCCTAGAAGACGGCTCAGGACTTTCACGAAACAATCGTATCTCCGCCACTAAAATGGCGGAAATTCTTCGTTATATTTGGAAGCACGAAGACGAGCTTAAACTGATCGCCATCATGCCGAAGTCAGGTGAGTCAGGCACACTAAAGTACCGACAAAGTATGCGAAAGTTGCCAATTAAAGGACAATTGATCGCCAAAAGCGGCTCCCTCTACGGAACTTACAACATGGCCGGATATGGCTTGGATAAAAATGGTCAACCTAATACCGTTTTTGTTCAGTTTGTTTCAGACTACTTCCCAGAAAAAAGGGACGATAACAAACCTGTCATCGCCCCTATTACACATTTTGAGCAGCTTTTTTATAGTGATATTGTGAACTTTAGTCAGGCGATACCCAAGAAATAGTTCACCACATTAAAGTATATCCACATCCCTGAGATATCGACGATAGATGCAAGCACTGGACTCACCAATACCGCTGGGTCCATCTTGCAAGCTCGTGCAATAATTGGTAGCAGCCCACCTAATGTTGTAGAAATCGTTACTTGGATGAATAACGCAACCGCTATTGCCAATGCGATATCGGTAAGTTCAAAGCCCCCAGTTGATTGACCGGCACTAAATAACATAATGCGTCCAATCATCACGATAGCGATCGCTAACGCAATAAATAGAGCAACGCGGCTCTCTTTCCACAAAACCTCTAGCCATTGGCGTTTTTTTAGCTCTCCAGTTGCAAGAGCACGAATCACCAAAGTTGCAGCTTGTGTTCCTGTATTACCACCAGCCGCAGCGATCACAGGCATGTACACCGCAAGCAAAACGAGCTGGCTAAGGGTGTCTTCATACTGAGCAATGATCAAACCCGACACAATCCCTAAAAGGGCCAGTGCAATGATCCACCCAATACGCTGCTTCACGTGCCCCAAAACACTAGTCGATAAATAACCATCAGGTGTATCAACTTCAGACATATGCAAACCCAATTGGTGAGCATAATGACGTGCGCGTTTGTCATGGCCTGCTTGCTCAAGTTGAGCAATAAGACTATTCACATAACCGACAGAGCAATGCTGCAAAATACCTACCGCATCATCGATCGGCATGATCGTAAGCAAATGGACTTGTTGCTCTTGCTCATACTGCAAAAATGCATTGCGAGCTGCACCAATTTCTACTTCAGAAAAGTTTGGTGTTGTTTCAATAAAAGTGTTGTTCATTACCGTCATGGCGAATCTCCCGATTGGCATTGGTAACGACCATCGACAAGGCACGCAAAGTCAATCTTGCATACTTAAAGTCACACAACAATTAAGATGCACAGAGAAAACCAATGCGGATGCACTGTCTATTCAGAATGTATGAAGGAAATAACGAGAAGAAAATTAGAAAAGATGCCTCACCACTTAGGTAAGGCGGAGATCGCCAATACCGAAGCGGGTTATTTCGCTCCCTTGCTCTTACTCACCCAACGACTGGGAGGATGGTCGGTATTGTTCATGTAAATCTCCGATAACGCTGCCATTATTGGCAGCGCGAGTATAGTAGCAAAGTTCAACATGTTTGGAAGGTTTACTTTGTCTTTTTCGCTAAATTTTTATACAAAAAAAGCGCCCATCAGGCGCTTTCATTTGCAGCGATTATTGATTACTGAATAGTAATACGTGCAAATTTACGTTTGCCTACTTGGAACACGTAAGTACCCGCTTCTGGAGCAAATTTGCTGTCCGCAATTTTTTCACCATCCATCTTCACAGCGCCCTGCTTAACCATGCGCATCGCATCTGACGATGATGGGCATAAGCCAGCTTCTTTCAACAGATTGCTCACTGGGCGACCTGCATCAAAATCAAATTCTGGCATTTCATCAGGAATTTGGTTCTTCGCAAAACGGTTTACGAATTCTTGCTCTGCCGCATCTGCATCAGCTTCGCTGTGGAAACGAGCAATAATTTCTTTTGCTAGCAATACTTTGATGTCACGAGGGTTTTTTCCCGCTTCTACATCAGCTTTGAATTGAGCAATCTCTTCCAGAGGACGGAAAGATAGCAGCTCGTAGTAGCTCCACATTAGGTCATCAGAAATAGACATGATTTTACCAAACATTTCGCTTGGCGCTTCGCTGATACCGATGTAGTTGTTTGCTGACTTAGACATCTTCTTCTCGCCATCAAGGCCCACTAGAAGAGGCATCATCAGTACAACCTGTGGTTTTTGACCGTGAGACTTTTGCAGTTCACGCCCCATTAGCAGGTTGAACTTCTGGTCAGTACCACCAAGCTCAACGTCAGTTTCCATTGCTACTGAGTCCCAACCTTGTAGAAGTGGGTACATGAACTCATGAATAGCAATTGGTTGACCACCCGCGTAACGCTTTTTAAAGTCATCACGCTCTAGCATACGAGCAACGGTTTGGTTTGCAGCAAGACGAATCATACCTTCTGCACCAAGCTCAGATAACCACTCAGAGTTGAACTGAATCTTAGTTTTTGCAGGGTCTAGAATTTTGAATACCTGCTCTTTGTAAGTTTCTGCATTACGCAATACGTCTTCGCGGCTTAGCGGTGGACGTGTTGTGTTTTTACCTGTTGGGTCACCAACCATTGCAGTGAAGTCACCAATTAGGAACGTCACCTCATGACCTAGCTCTTGGAACAAGCGAAGCTTATTGAAAATAACCGTATGACCTAGGTGAATATCTGGAGCCGTAGGATCCGCACCCAATTTAATACGTAGAGGACGGCCTTCTTTTAGTTTTGCGATAAGCTCTTCTTCTGGAATCAGCTCTTCAACACCGCGCTTAATCTCGGCTAGTGCAGCTTCAATGCTCGCCATTCTTGTTCACTCCCACAGATTTGGCAAAAATATAATAGCTGAACATATTACTTGAATAGCGATGCATTTTGAAACACGTTAGACTAGGTAGTTGTGAATTTTTCCGTTTAATTTAGCAATCAAGTACCTCATGCATTCGATTTTTGTCCGACTTCCACTCTTGCACAAAGTATTGATCGGTTTTTTTAGTGCGCTGATTATCTTCGCGCTCTTCTTTTTACCTGATCCGCAAGACCTAGACCCACAGCAGAGCCGATTAAAAGTTGGTCAACATTATCCTGTGCCAGTTTCCCTAGAACTCAGTGCACTAAACAGTTCGTCTCCAGCGTCCCCCGCTGTACTGCGTTGGGAAACGTACAAAGTGAAAAATGGTGAGAGTGCCGCCATCTTGTTTAGTCGCGTGGGGCTTTCTGCCCGTCTATTGCATGAGCTTGTCTCATCAGACAAAGAAGTGGAAAAGCAATTAACCCGACTTCGACCTGGCGATCGATTGCAATTCGGTTTTGATGAAAACAACGACTTAGTACAGTTAAGAAGAACATTAAGCGCATTCGAAACTTTTCGTATCACGTTAAAAGACGGCAAATACGTCTCAGAAGTCGATAAAAAAGAAGTCGACTTCCAGTACAACTACGCTGAAGCCACCATCAAATCAAACTTTTGGAATGCGGGAATATCTTCTGGATTAAATGGTAACCAAATCATGGAACTGGCTGGCATATTTGGTTGGGACATCGACTTTGCTTTAGATATTCGTAAAAACGACAGCTTCCGAGTGCTTTACCAAGAGGAAGTGGTAGAAGGTGAAGTAATCGGTCGTGGAAAAATCATTGCTGCGATCTTTAAAAACCAAGGCGATACCTTCACCGCAATACTGGATCAGAAAAGTGGCAAGTATTACGACGAAAATGGACGAGCAATGAAAAAAGCGTTCTTGCGCGCGCCGTTGGATTTCCGTCGAGTTTCGTCTAACTTCAACCCACGCCGCTTACACCCTGTAACGGGACGCGTTCGTCCTCATAGAGGCACGGACTATGCGGCACCAGTGGGCACCCCGATTTGGGCGGCTGGCGATGGTGTCGTTCAAAAATCGTCTTACAACAAATTTAATGGTAACTACGTTTTCATTAAACATAGCAATACTTACATTACCAAGTACCTGCACTTAACTAAACGTACAGTACGAGCTGGTCAACGCGTTAAGCAAGGTCAAACCATTGGTACGCTTGGCGGAACAGGTCGTGTAACAGGCCCTCACTTGCACTATGAGTTCCTTGTGAATGGTGTCCACAAAAACCCGCGTACGGTGAATTTGCCACAATCTAAATCCCTAACAGGCAAAGCAAGGCAAACTTTCATGGCAAACGCAAAAATTAGCATGGACAAGCTTGAGCGCTACAGCAAACTGTTAGCAATGAAGTAAATTGATGCATTGAAAAGGGCAGCGAAGCTGCCCTTTTTGTTTCTTTAATATCATCACGATGAAGCTTACTTTTCGGAGTGATGCTCTCTCCCGAGCATGAGCAAGCATGGTGTCAGAACCAGCGTTAGCAAAGTCGCAAACGCCAACCCACCCGCGACAGCCGTCGCAAGTTGAGACCACCATTGAGTGCTTGGTGCGCCAAACTCCACTTTCTGGTTAACTAAGTCGATGTTCATTTCTAACACCATTGGCAATAAGCCTAATATGGTGGTCACCGTCGTGAGTAAAACGGGTCTTAAACGCTGCACACCTGTGCGCAAAATAGCCTCAGATTTCTCTAAGCCACGTTTACGCATCTGATTATAAGTATCGATTAATACGATGTTGTTATTCACAACAATACCTGCAAGCGCAATCACCCCTATTCCCGACATGATGATGCCAAATGGCTTTTGGAAAATAAGCAATCCAGCAAAGACCCCAACGGTAGAAAACAACACAGCACTGAGGATTAAGAAAGCTTGATAAAAGCTATTAAACTGCGTAATTAAAATCAGAGCCATCACACCAAGCGCGACAATAAAAGCATTTTGTAAGAATGCTGATGAGTTTTCCTGCTCTTCATTTTGACCCCGAATCTTATATTCAATGCCTTCCGGTAAGTCGAGCTGTTCCATTCCAGCGGCAATCTTCGGTAGCTCAAGCGCCAAATTGTAACCTTCCACCATGTCTGCTTTGATATTGATAACTCGATGGCCGTCTACACGACGAATGGTATCTTGCTTATGATTTGGCTTAATTTGAGCAAAGTTCGTGATTGGCACCAAACCAGCTGCCGTTTTCACTCTCAGTTGGTCAAATCGACCAATATCGCGCTTATCTTGTGGATAGCGCACCAAAATATCGACTTCTTCATCCGCATCATCGGGCAAATAATCGCCTATTTTCAAACCGTTCGTAACAAACTGGACGGTATTCCCAACTAAGGTAGCATCCGCTGCAAAGCGAGAAGCGTCATCTCGCTGGATATCAATTTGCCAATCAATCCCTTCCTTATTAGTGGTATCACTCAAGTTGGTCAGTGCAGGATTACCATCAGCCCAGTGTCGGACTTTTTTGGCTGCTTCATCTAACGCACTAACACTCAAATTTCGTGATGACACTTCAATCACGAGATCATGCTCGACGGGCGGCCCTGCGTCCGGGAATTTATACTCAAGTTCAACACCATAAAAGCGATCTGTCGTCTCTTTTAGTTCCTCAATAATGGTTTTCACTTTGCGTCGATACTGCCAATCCACAGGAGTTATTTGAATCTGGCCAATCTCGTCCCCATTATCGCTCGATCCTGTGCGCGTGTAGACACTTTCAAACTCGTCATGACCGAGCATCACCTTCTCGATTTCGCGCATAACCACATCTTTTTCGTGAATAGACAGGTCACCATAAGAACGAACTTTAACGGTAAAAAAGGCAGGGTCCACTTCAGGGAAAAACTCTGCACCCAAGCCAGCTTTGTTGTAAGTGAAGCCGACACCTGCCGCTAGCAGTATCGCGCTGAGTAAGACTTTCCATGGATGACGAATCGCTACCGACAGAGTCTGGTAATAAAGCTTGGTAATGCCTGTCGCTTTTTCAAAGTTGCCGTTATGTAGCTCAACCATTTCTCGCTGAGCTTTCTGATTGACTACTTGAGGCTTGCCAATGATCCCACCGATGACAGGAACGAACAGTAAAGCCATCATCAGCGAAGCGGCCAAAGTAGCAATTAAAGTGAGTGGTAAGTACTTCATGAACTCACCGGTGATGTCAGGCCAGAAAAGCAGCGGAGCAAACGCTGCCAATGTGGTTGCAGTGGATGCGGTAATAGGCCAGGCCATTCGCTTTGCTGCATCTCGATAGGCTTCTTTACGTGGCGTTCCTTCTTGCATGCGCCGATCTGCAAACTCTGTCACCACAATGGCACCATCCACCAACATGCCTACCGCCATAATTAAAGCAAACAGAACGACGATATTGACCGTCAGCCCAAATACCGATAACACCAACAACCCAGTCAAGAACGATCCAGGAATAGAGATACCTACAAGTAATGCAGTCCTAACCCCCAATATGGCAATAATGACGATCACAACGAGAATGATTGCGGACAGAATGTTGTTTTGTAGATCACTGAGCATCAATTTGACATCGTCGGATTGATCCCAAGTATATTTGACTTGCAAATTGTTGGGCCACTCGGCTCGCTGTTGTCCTTGAGCCAGTACTTCTTTTACCAGCTCGACCGTTTCAATGATGTTTTCACCTGCCCGTTTTTTCACATCCAAAACGATGGCAGATTCGCCATCTAAACGAGCAAAACTTTCAGGGTCGCGAAATGCACGTCGTACTGTCGCCACATCGCCAAAGGTGATCACCTCTTTGCCATTCACTTTGATTGGCAGTTCAAGCACATCTTTCAGTGAATCAAACACCGATGGGACTTTTACCGAAAAGCGTCCATACCCAGTATCGACAAATCCCGCTGCAACCACTCGGTTATTCAAGGCGATTAAATTATAAATATCCGCTTGATCGAGACCGTAGCTTTCCATCAATAGCGGATCGACAACTATCTCCACGATGTCTTCGCGATCTCCTGCGATTTCAACCTCAAGAACCTGACGGAAACTCTCCAAACGATCACGTAGCGTTCTGGCAATCTGTACAATGGTCCGCTCTGGTACGGTGCCATATAGAACAACAGTCAAAACGGGCTCTTCAGATGCAAACGTGACTTCATTTACCGTTGGCTCATCACTGTCCTCTGGTAATTTTGGCTTCGCAAGGTCAACGGCGTCTCGGACATCTGCCATCGCTTTATCAAGATCCACTCCAACACTAAATTCCAGCGTCACCGAAGCATGACCTTCTGATGCCACAGAAGTCATCTCTTTTACGCCTTCAATAGAGCGCAACTCTTGCTCTATTGGGCGAACTAATAAACGCTCGGCATCGACGGGAGAAATGCCTTGATGTCCAACGGAAACGTAGATAATAGGAATGGTAATATCAGGGCTCGATTCCTTGGGGATTGTGACGT
This sequence comes from Vibrio sp. RM-41-2B, assembly GCF_024744415.1. Lineage (NCBI taxonomy): Bacteria > Pseudomonadati > Pseudomonadota > Gammaproteobacteria > Vibrionales > Vibrionaceae > Vibrio > Vibrio sp. RM-41-2B. Next base: position 77,048 of record NZ_JAMQWD010000016.1, read on the forward strand.
AAGTAATGACACCGGCAATTAAGATCATCACCAGTAATGTCAGCATGGTGCGAGCGCGGGATAACGCAGCATCAATCAGAGTGTACATAAGTGCTCCTTACTGCTCACTAGCCGCTTCAACAACTACGTCATCAACCTTGTTGGCCAGTACTTGATCGCCATCGCGTACAAACCCTTGCCCCAGCACGATAATATCGGCTCGCTCTCCTAACCCAGAGAGCCAAACACCATCATCCTCGGCCTTAACGAGCTGAATCGGAACAAATTCAACATGCTCATTACGCAGTGTTTTAACACCTAAATTACCTTCTTCATCGAGTGCTAGCATTGCAGCCGTAATCTTTACCGCTAACACTTCACTCAACGGCAACTGTACTTCAGCGCTCATACCGGCCGGAATTCTTGCGTCTTGATTATCAATTTCGATTTCAATTGGAAACGTATTAGTAGAAGCAGAAGAAACACGTCCAATGTAGCGTACCCGACCTTGATAATGCTGTTGGTTAATGGTTCTTACATCGGCTTGTAGACCTTCCTTAAGGTATTGTATATGCCGCTCACTGACATCAGCTTCAATCACCAAAGTGTCCAAATCAATGACCGTCGCAATAGGATCGCCAATCCCTACAAAGTCGCCTAACTCAACAAAGTGGTGATCAACAATGCCATCGAATGGTGCTTTCACCTCGGTATTTCTTAATGCCGTTTGCACGTTGCTCAAATTCGCTCGAGCATCCACCAATGCCGCTTGTGCTGTCGCAAACGCAACTTCGCCCTGTAGTCCGCGACTTTTTAGCGATTTAGCTGCATTAAACTCTTTCTCTTTAACCAACAGCATCGCCTGAGCCCGCTTGAGCTGAATACCAAGATCGCGCTTGTCGATGCTTGCGATCACTTGCCCCAGCTTGACTGTTTGACCTTTTTCTATATTGAGGCTGACTATTTTACCGGCGACTTCAGCGCCAAGGCGCGCTTGACGATTGGGTGCAGTCCGCCCATACAGTTCGATGGTTTTACTTGTGGGTTCAGCAATAAAGGTGTCGAACATCACCTTTGCAAGTGGCGTGGTGTTCGTTGAAGAGGATGAAGAATTGAGATTATCATCTTGTGCTTTCAGTTGACCGATTGCCAACCATGCAACAAGAAGCAATATGAGGATAAGAGATACTAGCCACGGGCGCTCGACAATGCGACGTCCGAAAGACGAACCAGACATATAAAGTCCTTTTTATTATTTCTCTGCATATTCTGCGAGAGCGACTTTACGTGACATCCTTCTACGTAAAGTTCAGGCAGCCACTGGCTGCCTGATTGGTGTTAATTACACACTGAACGATGCACCACAACCACATGTTGTCGTTGCATTTGGGTTGTTTACAAAGAAGCGCGCTCCTTCTAACCCTTCTGTGTAGTCAACAATGCCGCCAACGAGATATTGCAGACTCATAGGGTCTACAACCAGTGTTACACCACTGTTTACGATTGTCGTATCGCCTTCGTTTACATTTTCATCAAAAGTAAAGCCGTATTGGAAGCCGCTACAGCCGCCACCAGTAATGTATACGCGCAGTTTCAATGCTGGGTTTTCTTCTTCAGCAATCAATGCTTTAACGCGAGATGCTGCTGCGTCAGAAAAAGATAATGGTACGTTTACTTCGCTCACGAAGACCTCTCTCACTCGTGTAATGCGTCAAGCCTGAAGCAAGACGTCAAATTTGTGCTAATTGAGACGATTATCCAATACCTGACAAACTCGTTCAAGTATTCACCGCCGATTCTTTATAACAGATGCGGATATATAATATTACACTGCGAAACAACACATAAATTAAGCAAAACGTTTCTAACTTGATTATAGCTAGGTACAATGCGCTCCACTTGGTCCGAGCAATCAAAAGAGGATAACCCCATGACCAAATCATCAGAGCTGTATCAAAAAGCTCAGCAAACCATCCCTGGCGGTGTCAATTCACCAGTTCGTGCATTCAACGGCGTTGGCGGCTCTCCGCTATTTATCGAACGAGCAGACGGTCCACTGATTTTTGATGCCGATGGTAAAGCGTACATTGATTACGTTGGCTCTTGGGGTCCAATGATTCTTGGCCATAACCACGCGGTTATCCGCGAAGCCGTCATTGACGCAGCACAACGTGGCCTCAGCTTCGGTGCGCCAACAGAACTTGAAATCGCGATGGCAGAGTTAGTTTCTGAACTTGTTCCATCAATGGAGCAAATTCGCATGGTAAGTTCTGGTACCGAGGCGACTATGAGCGCGATTCGCCTTGCACGTGGCTTCACTGGTCGCGACAAGATCATGAAGTTTGAAGGTTGTTACCATGGTCACGCAGACAGCTTACTAGTCAAAGCGGGCTCTGGTGCACTGACCCTTGGTCAACCAAGCTCTCCTGGCGTTCCTGCAGATTTTGCTAAGCACACGCTAACAGCAACATTCAACGACCTAGATTCTGTACGCGAGCTATTCGCTGCTAACAAAGGCGAAATCGCTTGTATCATCGTTGAGCCAGTTGCAGGCAACATGAACTGTATCCCACCAGTGGAAGGCTTCCACGAAGGTCTACGTGAAATCTGTGATCAAGAAGGCGCCCTACTGATTTTTGATGAAGTAATGACAGGCTTCCGCGTGGCACTTGGTGGCGCACAAGCGCACTACAACATCAAGCCAGACCTAACGACACTAGGTAAAGTGATCGGTGGTGGTATGCCAGTGGGTGCTTTCGGTGGTCGTAAAGAAGTAATGCAATACGTTGCGCCAACGGGTCCGGTTTACCAAGCGGGTACGCTTTCTGGCAACCCTGTCGCAATGGCTGCAGGCTATGCATGTTTGAACCTTCTAAAAGAAGAAGGCAACGAAAAACGCCTAGCTTCAAAAACCAAACAACTAGCAGATGGCTTTAAGTCTCTAGCAGAGAAACACGGTATTCCTCTGGTTGTGAACCAAGTGGGCGGCATGTTCGGCTTCTTCTTCACTGACCAAGAAAAAGTGACTTGCTACGAAGACGTAACGAAGTGCGATGTGGAACGCTTCAAGCGCTTCTTCCACTTAATGCTCAAACACGGTGTCTACCTAGCGCCTTCAGCGTTCGAAGCGAGCTTTACTTCCCTTGCTCACGGTTCAAAAGAAATCGATGCCACGCTAGAAGCGGCTGACCGCTGTTTTGCAACTCTTGCAGAAGAAGCAAAATAATCGCTTAAAAGCTGCGATAACTAATTTAAAAAAGGACCATCACGGTCCTTTTTTATTGCCAATTCAATATAACCAATACTGCTAAAACACCAATAACAATGCCAAACCACGGTATTCGTTTGGCTTTTTTCTCGGTTTGACACTTTTTATCACCGTTGCAACAACCCATAGTTCATCTCTTGATTGATAACCGACTGATTTGTGGTCATTATAACAAGGTATATTGCTCTGCTCTAATTCGGCATTGTCATAAGCTTGAAAGAGTTAAGAGTGCTAAGTAATAAAGGTTCAACGCCATCTTTGAAGGCGCAAACCGTAAACGTCACCTGTAAGTTGGACTAATCTCATGCCAAATAATGTAAAAATAACGTCGAGTCACCGAGTACTAATGGTCGCTTTACTCGCCGCTGCTTTTGCTTGCTACTTATTGGTTGAGCCATACATCAATTCCATTGTGATGGCTTTTATCATTTCTTTGCTCATGTTTCCGGTACACGAATGGTTTGAGCGAAAAATTCCCAAGCACCCCAATATGGCCGCACTGCTGTCATGTGTCGTCTTGACGTTTATTATCGTTATCCCACTGCTATTTGTGTTTGCAGCCATTGTTCAACAAGGCTCTGTTTTTTCACAAAATACGTACAACTGGGTCACTAATGGCGGCATCCAAGATATATTTCAACACCCTTTTGTTATTAAAGGTTTAGCTATAGTTAATGAGTACTTACCTTTCGATAAAATCGAGCCCAAAGCCATTGCTGAGAAAATTGGTCAATTTGCTACATCGTTTGGCTCTAACTTAGTTGCTATCAGCGCAAAGATTTTAGGAGACGCCACCAACTTCCTAATGAACTTCTTCCTCATGCTGTTTGTGCTGTTTTTTCTGCTTCGTGACCACGACAAAATTATCTCTGCGATTCGTCATATTCTGCCACTTTCACGCAGCCAAGAAGACCGTATATTGACAGAGATAGAGCAGGTTTCTAAATCAGCCGTGATGGGCTCATTCCTAACGGCTATTGCACAGGGTCTGGCTGGCGGTATCGGTATGTGGCTTGCTGGCTTCCCTGGGTTATTTTGGGGAACGATGATGGGCTTTGCATCATTCATTCCAGTGGTCGGAACCGCACTAATCTGGATTCCTGCAGCAGCGTACTTGTTCTTAACAGGCGATATGACTTGGGCTATCTTCTTGACGGTGTGGAGTGTGGTCGTCGTTGGTTCTATTGATAACCTATTGCGTCCGCTGCTAATGCAAGGCAGCGCAGGCATGAATACCCTAATGATTTTCTTCTCGTTACTGGGTGGTCTGCATCTATTCGGATTGATCGGCCTGATTTACGGTCCACTGATTTTTGCCGTGACAATGGTACTGTTTAATATCTACGAAGAAGAATTCAAAGACTTCCTCAACCAGCAAGACAACAGCTAGTCACAGCTTAATCACTTCAAGCTTGGGGCAGATTGTGCGAAAATCTGCCCCAAATTATTTCTGATGAACCCAATTTATGTCTGCTTATATCGCTCCTAGCCAAATCGCTCAGCGTCAGCTCGAGTACTTCAACGGAAAACATGTTTTAGTTGCAGGTGAAGTCGAAGATCTCTTTCCACTTGAACTGACCAAACACTGTGAATCTGTAGAAGTCTTCACATCAAACTACAGCTTCTACCGTCAAATTCGCACTCATAACAAGGTTAAAAGCCATTTTGGTTCTGAGTTTAATACTGAGACACAAGCAGACATGGTGCTTTTGTACTGGCCTAAAGCCAAAGCCGAAGCCGAATACCTTCTGGCGATGTTGATGGCGAAACTAGGCGTGAACACTGAAATTGTAGTGGTTGGCGAAAACCGCTCAGGTGTTAAAAGCATCGAGAAGATGTTCAAAGAGTATGGCCCGGTCAATAAATACGATTCCGCTCGTCGTTGTTCATTTTACTGGGGCACTTGCCTCAATGAACCAAAGCCGTTCAATCAAGCAGACTGGTTTAAAACCTATACGGTCACACTTGGTGAGCAATCACTGACTGTTAAGAGTTTGCCTGGAGTATTCAGTCATGGCGAATTCGATTTAGGTAGCCGCCTATTACTCGAAACCTTACCTACTCTATCAGGTAAAGTCCTCGACTTTGGATGTGGTGCTGGGGTGTTAGGTGCTTTCATGGCAAAAGCCAATCCAGAAATTGCGATTGAGATGTGTGACATTAACGCGTATGCCATCACATCGAGTCAAGCCACACTAAAAGCCAATGGATTAACCGGCCATGTATTCGCCTCTGATATTTACTCAGACACTGCCGACGATTATCGTTTTATCATCAGTAACCCACCTTTCCACAGTGGTTTAGATACGAACTACAACGCAGCAGAAACACTCTTGGGTCAGGCTCCAAAGTATCTCGATAACCATGGTGAAATGATCATTGTCGCGAATAGCTTCTTAAAATATCCACCAATTATTGAGCGAGCGTTTAATAATTGCGAGACGCTAAATAAGACCAATAAGTTTTCTATCTACTACGCGAAAAAGTCATAATCTTCCCTCGCGCAGGTACAAACCTGCGCGATTTTTTCTCAAAAACTCAACACTCATAAGAAAAACTGCGTCACCCTGCACGCTTTACAACTAACTTTCTTGTCAAAGAAAAAAAACTCGTTAATTTTGTTAATTCTATCTAGTTGAACTTCTTATCCGTTTTTAACGAGAACCTCGGCAGCGAAGTACATTTTAGAACTGCCCTTTATGAGTTGTAATCTTATCCATGTTTAAATTCTACAAAAAACAGAAATTTAAGCGCCTTCAGAGTACACTGATGACCGCATTTCTGGTGCTCAGTATCACACCTCTTACCATTACTGCGATCTTTTTCCTACAGTCCCACAGTAAAGATCTGCAAGAACAAAGCACCTCACACTTGTTGTCTGTTCGAGATACAAAACAACAGCAAATTATCGACTACTTTGAGGCACGGGAAACCGAAGTCATGGGCTTTGTGCGCTCTGAACTGGCTTACGCCAGTGGTGGTCGATTCTACGGTCTCGTCAATGCTTTTAGTCGTTTAGGCAATGACATTGAAGAATCTCGTAAAAATGCCCAACAGCGCTACATTGAAGGCAGCGGAGATCAAATCAAAACGTCAACGTTACCCGAGTCTTCCAACTATGTCGGAAGTGAACGTTACCGACTCTTACATAAACGTTACCACTGGGCCTACTTGGAGCTCCTCAAGCGCTCTGATTTTAATGATATTTTGCTGGTCGATATCAACGGTAATGTCACCTACTCGATCAACAAAGACGATAACTACGGAACAAACTTATTATCAGGCCCCTACAAAGACTCAGCACTTGGCAAAACCTTCAAGCGTCTAGCTGATGACGTCACTGAACGCCGTAAGGTGAATGAAGACTACACCCCTGTGATTGTGTCTGATTTCGAACTGGAAGGTGGTAAACAAGTCGCTTGGTTAGGTGCTCCAATTGTTCAGCAAGGCTACCTACACAGCTATGCTATGTTCCGCTTACCAAATAATGGCATCACGAAGTTAGCCGCAGACGCCAACCGAGAGTCATCCATTAACACCTTACTGGTTGGAAATGATCACCAACCTCGCACAATTAACACCAAGCAAGATGACATTAAGAACAGCTTAGAAGTGATCGATAAAGCACTCTCTGGTGCATTTGGCGTCGGCACTTACACGAACGGTTTAGGTGAAGAGATCATCGCTGCTTATGCACCGATTGAGACGCGTGGTGTTATTTGGGCACTCGTCGTGCAATTACCAGAAAACGAAGCTTTCGCTCGTATTCATCAACTCGAAAAACTGTTTGTTATCGCCATGCTGATCGCCATCATTCTAGTGGTAATCGCTTCCCATTATTTATCAAACTTTATTACTTCTCCGTTGCTGAAGTTAACTTGGGCTGCCGAAAAAGTGTCTGCCGGAGATCTTGATGACACCACCTTTAATACGGTTCGCAAAGATGAAATTGGCCGTCTTGCGCTGAGTTTTGAACGAATGCAACGCTCTATTCGAGAGAAAATTCAAACCATTAAGAAGCAAAATGAAGAGCTCGAGAGCAACATCCAGATCATTCAAAAACAAAATGATGAACTGCAATTGGCCGACAAACTTAAAGATGAGTTCTTAGCCACCACTTCTCATGAACTCCGCACACCATTGCACGGCATGGTCGGAATCGCTGAGACTTTAGCGTCCGGCGCTAACGGTGCTATCCCTGCTAGCCAAAAATATCAGCTTGATATCATCATTAAAAGTGGGCAACGTCTCGCAAACCTTGTTGATGACTTATTGGATTATCATAAAATGCGTTACGGAAGCATGGATATCCAGAAGTCAGCGGTGAGTTTAGCCAGTGCAACGCGACTGGTACTAGAGCTTTCCAGTCATTTACTCGGAAATAAAACCATCCGTATCATCAACCAAGTACCAGCGGACTTGAAAGCGGTGTCTGCCGATCCTCAACGCCTTGAACAAGTGTTATATAACCTGATCGGTAATGCGATTAAGTACACCTCTGAAGGTAAAATCGTTATCTCCGCCAATGTGGTTGATGATCATGTTCGTGTGCAAGTTGTGGATACTGGGCAAGGTATTCCCGCAGAACATCTTGAACATATTTTCGAACCACTTATCCAAGCGGGACAAGACGCAAGTCGCTATCGTCAAGGTGCGGGGCTCGGGCTTTCGATTAGCCGTCAATTGATTGAGTTGATGGGTGGCTCGTTATACGTCAGCAGCCAGCCTATGGTCGGCACCACCTTCAGTTTCACGTTACCACTTGCTAGTGAAGAAGAGATCCAAACAACTCAAACCCTTGCAGCGCACGGACACTTCCAGATTCCTGAAATCGATGTAGAGAACAATGAAGACTTATCACTGCCAGAGAATCCAGACGGCCCGTTACTGTATGTCGCTGACGATGAGCCAGTAAACCTGCGTGTGCTTGAGAGTTTCTTACGTTTAGAGGGCTATCGCGTACGTACCGTCTCTGATGGACCAGAAACATTAGCACTCGTTGAGCAGGAAAAACCGGAACTCCTGTTATTGGATATCATGATGCCAGGCATGAGCGGCTATCAAGTCTGCAGTGAATTACGTGAAACTTATGACCATGCCGAGCTACCTATCATTATGCTAACCGCGCTTAGTCAAACAGAAGATCGTGTACGAGGCTTTGAAGCAGGAGCCAACGACTATTTATCTAAGCCATTCAATAAACAAGAGCTAGCTGCGCGCATCCAAGCGCACTTAACGGCAAGCCAAGCTGAAATGCGCCACATGGAGAATAAGATACTTGAATCTGAACTTCGCCAACGAGCGGCTGTAGAGGCAAGCTTATTAGAAACTCAAGGGCGATTGTTGGAACAACTGGAATCGGCTCCTGAAGCGATTATCTGTTTACGTGAAGATAAACGTATCCGGTTTGCTAATGAAGCTGCCTGCAAACTATTCAAGCGTAACTTAGAACAATTAAAACGTTCATCTGCCGATGAATTGATTGCACCTAAGTATCTGACCGTCAAACAACCTCATTACTGTGGCAAGATTGATATCTATATTGAAGATATTCGTCAAAACATCGAAGCAGACATTCTTAAACTACCTGAAGGCTCAGGCTTAGATGTCATGTATATCTTTAATGTTGGCGGAGGAGCCAATGCCGCTCGCATACACAACCTAGAAACTGCCGTAGAAGTGCTTTCAAGTTATGCTTTTGATGGCGATAAAGACCAGTTGCAGAAGCTGAAAGAACTCGGTGGAGAGTTTACACGCCTTGCAGACAAAGCGCTTGGTAACAAAAAAGACAAACAAGAGCTAATGCGAGAAATTCTGGTCGACGCAATGACACACGCCTTAGAGTATTGGGAGTCAGTCACTGGTGAAAGTAAATTCGCATTTGCCGAACAAAGTGGCTTATGGCGCGTTTATCTTGACCGTAGCACTCTGCAAACACGCACTTTGGATAAATACATGCGTATAGAAACTCTGCCGAAAACGCCACGTTGGAGAACGGTGTTGAGCTCGATAGAATTCATCCTTGAACACTGTAAAGAACAGAGTCCTGAGCGTGCGTACATCGAAGCTCAACGAGATAAACTACAGCGACTGTTGACCAGCTAATACCTATCAAAAAAACTAGCCCAGCGCATACGCTGGGCTTTTTATTATCCAAGCCTTCTCTTTCTCTAAAGACGAACAATACAGCGACTCTCTACCGTTACCACATTAAAATGCCGAATAAGCCTCTGGACAAAGTTGTCCATGGTAGGCATTCCAAACATACGCTTCTATCGATATAACCTACCCAAACCAGGTTGAATCGAGCGAATAAAACACTTCATTTTCACAATAAAAAAAGAGCAATAAATGAGAGAAAACTGTCGATAAAAGAGACTATTTTTCAGATAACAAACGGTTTTTAACCAACAATTGACAGAGATTGCGAACTCAATCACAACAGAACGGCAGATTAATTTTTAGCTAATTAATTAACACATTTTCTGCATGTGAGCGAGATCTCCGAACCAGGAAGAGAATCAGAAGGCTTTTATTTTAAATAGATTATAAGTTAGCAATCACTAACACTCACTATTAACAAGGATATAAACTGCGACGCATATCAACGTTTATTTTTTGGTCTACCTCTAGTCAAAATTAGCCAAAGTAACGTTTATAACGGAGAGTGACGATATTTTAACGTTTTTAACGAGAATCGAGTTTGATTATTTTATGGATAAGGTGTTTTCTTACTCCTGCCTAAGGCCTACAGGCCACTCTTGGCGAAACTCAATGTTGTAATGAGTAATGCATAAACAAGAGGTAGGTCTTGGAGAGTGTTTATCAATTGATGACATTCAATTCCATTTAGTGAAATGAAAGCAAATAGTAAGGAACAGCTATGCTTGCCAATATTAAAAAAACAGCACTAGCAACAGCAATTATTGCAACGGCTACTACAGGTTTTGCATCGGTAGCTACTGCGGCTGAACGCAGTGAACTGACTATCCACCCTAAAGAGTTTACAACTTTCGTTCGTAACTTTAACCCTTTCTTGGGTGCAACTAACCTGCACACAACAACCGACTTTATTTACGAGCCGCTCGTTGTTTTTAACGAAATGCACGGTAACACGCCAGTATTTCGTCTAGCAGAAAACTTTACCATGGCTGATGACCTAATGAGCGTGACCTTCGATATTCGTAAGGGCGTAAAATGGTCTGACGGCAAAGCGTTTACCGCTGATGACGTAGTTTATTCTTTCAACCTAGTTAAAGAGAAGCCAGAGCTAGACCAATCTGGTATCAACTCTTGGGTTACTGGCGTAGAGAAAGTTAACGACTACAAAGTTAAATTCCGTCTAAGCGAAGCAAACTCAAACGTTCCTTACGAAATTGCGAAAGTACCAGTTGTACCTAAGCACGTATGGAGCAAAGTGAAAGATCCAGCAACATTCACAAACGAAAATCCTGTAGGTAGTGGTCCATTTACCGAAATCGACACTTTTACACCGCAACTATACATTCAGTGTGAGAACCCGAATTACTGGGATGCTGATAACCTAGATGTAGACTGTCTACGAGTGCCACAAATCGCGAACAACGACCAATTCTTGGGCAAAATCGTTAACGGCGAAATGGACTGGACGTCTTCATTCGTACCAGACATCGACCGCACTTACGCTGCAGCAAGTCCGAATCACCACTACTGGTACCCACCAGCGGGTACTCAAGCGTTTGTAGTGAACTTCAAAAACCCAGACGCGGCGAAAAACGAAGCACTTACTAACGTTGACTTCCGTCGTGCGTTCTCTATGGCGCTAGACCGTCAAACGATTATCGACATTGCATTCTACGGTGGCGGTACAGTAAATGACTTCGCTTCAGGTCTAGGCTACGCATTCGAAGCTTGGTCTGACGAAGAGACGCACAACAAGTACAAAGGTTACAACACATACAACGCCGAAGGTGCGAAAAAGCTTCTTGCTAAAGCAGGCTTCAAAGATGTAAACAAAGATGGCTTTGTAGATACACCATCTGGCAAGTCTTTCGAGCTTCTCATTCAATCGCCAAACGGTTGGACTGACTTTAACAACACTGTACAACTAGCTGTTGAGCAACTAGCAGAAGTAGGCATTAAAGCACGTGCTCGTACTCCAGATTTCTCGGTATACAACCAAGCAATGCTAGAAGGTACATACGACGTTGCTTACACCAACTACTTCCACGGTGCGGATCCACACTTGTACTGGGACAGCGGCTACAACTCGAAGCTACAGTCTGGTGACGGTATGCCTCGCTTTGCAATGCACTTCTACAAGAACGATAAGTTAGACGGTCTTCTTAACAGCTTCTACAAAACCGCTGATAAGCAAGAACAGCTAGAAATCGCTCATGGTATCCAGAAGATCATTGCTCAGGACCAAGTAACCATTCCTGTGCTATCTGGCGCGTACATGTATCAATACAACACAACTCGCTTCACTGGTTGGTGGAACGAAGAAAATCCTAAGGGCCGTCCAAACATTTGGGCTGGTATCCCTGAGCGTCTACTTCACGTACTGGACCTAAAACCAGTTAAATAAGTAGAAGTTCATTTCAAGCGGCATACATCCCGTGTGCCGCCTATAAAAATCCCTTGTTAACGAAACCAAGATGTGGCGCTCGTCGTCAGGGGATTTTTCGCTCTAAATTTCGCTAGGAGCGACCTGAAACCAGAAACAGGGAAAAAATCTGGGTGAGTAAGGTGTGAGTTATGGGTTATTTTTTAAGACGTTTGTCGTTCTATCTTGTCGCGCTCTTAGTTGCAGCGACGTTAAACTTTATTATTCCGCGAGCAATGCCTGGTGACCCAGTTACCATGATGTTTGCTAACGCTTCTGTACAGGTGACACCAGAACGAATCGCAGCAATGAAAGAACTGCTCGGTTTCGTTGATGGGCCGATTTACATTCAGTACTTTTCGTACATTAAAAACATTCTAAGTTGGGAGCTAGGTACATCAATCCAGTTCTACCCTCTTTCAGTTAACTCTTTACTAGGTAGTGCATTTGGCTGGTCTCTCTTCCTAGCTGGTACTGCGGTTGTACTTTCTTTCTCAATCGCTTCTGTACTCGGTATTTTTGCCGCATGGAAGCGTGGTAGTAAGTACGATGCATTCGTAACGCCTGGTACATTGATCATTCAAGCTATCCCACAGATGGTTATCGCAATGTTAGCGCTGTTTACCTTTGCGATTGGTCTAAAATGGTTCCCATCTGGCTATGCTTACACGCCAGGTACTATCCCTGATTGGTCAAGCTGGGAGTTCATCAAAAACGTGGGTTACCACGCAGTACTGCCTCTATTCTGTGCAACCATCGTTCAGATCGGCGGCTTCCTCGTCAATATGCGTAACAACATGATCAACCTTCTCGCCGAAGACTACATCACGATGGCGAAAGGCAAAGGGCTGAGCGAGAACCGTGTCGTCTTCAATTACGCCGCACGTAACGCGCTACTTCCAAGTGTAACCGCGCTATCTATGTCTTTGGGTATGGCCATTGGTGGTCAATTGATCATCGAGATGATTTTCAACTACCCAGGTTTAGGCACCGTGCTACTTAACGCAATTCACGCTCGTGACTACCAAGTACTTCAAGGTCAGTTAATTATCATGACGATGTTCATGCTGTGCTTCAACTTAATGGCTGACATGCTGTACATGATTCTAGACCCTCGCCTACGTACGGGAGGCAAATAATCATGAAAGAACTATTCAAACTTATTTTAGGTAACTCATTCGCTCGAATCGGTCTTGGTATTGTTACCGTATTCGTATTCGTTGCGATCGCAGCTCCTTTACTTACGAAACATGCGCCAGACAAGCGAACCGGTAATCCACACGAATACCCTAGCTTTGTCGTAAAACAAGCACAAAATAATCCTGATGGCTGGGTAGCTAAAAATCTAGCAGATGATCGTCGTACGCTGATTATGTCGAAAAAGGCTGATCACGTTCTGGGAACTTCACGTATGGGTCGTGATATTTGGTCACAAGTGGCTTACGGTGCACGCGTATCGCTAGGTGTCGGCTTTGGTGCTGGCATCATCGTATGTTTCCTAGCGACGGTCATTGGTATCTCGGCAGGTTACTTCGGCGGCAAAGTGGATGACATATTAAGTGCAGCGATGAACATCATGCTGGTAATCCCTCAATACCCATTGCTCTTTGTACTGGCAGCCTTTATTGGCGAAGCAGGTCCACTCACCATTGCCTTGATTATCGCTGGTACCTCTTGGGCGTGGGGCGCACGTGTTGTCCGTTCTCAAACCATGGCTCTACGCGAGAAAGAGTTTGTGAAAGCCGCTGAAGTATTGGGCGAATCTTCATTCCGCATCATCTTCGTTGAAATTTTACCAAACCTAATCCCGATTGTCGGTGCAAGCTTCATCGGCTCAGTAATGCTCGCTATCAATACTGAGGCTGTAATCTCGTTCTTGGGCCTAGGCGATGCCAACACCATCAGTTGGGGCATCATGCTTTACAACGTGCAAACCTCATCAGCAATGTTGATTGGCGCATGGTGGGAAGTATTAGCACCTTGTATCGCCTTAACTCTTTTGGTGACTGGTCTTGCTCTACTTAACTTTGCCGTTGATGAAATTGCTAACCCACAGCTTCGTTCTCACAAAGGCATGAAACGCTGGAAGAAACTGGCAGAGAAAGACAAGAAAGAGCGCGCGCCTGAAATGGCACCACAAAATGCACTATGGAGCGGAGATAAATAATCATGACTGCACCACTAATTTCTATCCGTAACCTATGCGTAGATTACATCACAGATGCGGGCGATGTCCGCGCCTGTAACAACGTTAGCTTTGACATTGCGCCAGGTGAAGTCTTTGGCCTGGCAGGTGAATCTGGCTGTGGTAAATCCACAGTTGCTTTCTCGCTTATGCGTCTTCATAAGCCGCCAGCATTCATCACTGGTGGTGAGGTCATCTTCAACGGTGAAGACATCATTAAGTACAGCGATGAACGTATGCAATCATTCCGCTGGAGCGAGATGTCGATGGTGTTCCAAAGTGCAATGAACGCATTAAATCCGGTGCTTACGATGGAAGAGCAGTTTTGCGATGTCATCATGCGCCACACCAATATGACACGTGAACAAGCGAAAAAGCGCGCCGAAGGATTGTTGGAAATCGTTGATATTCATCCAAGCCGCTTGAATGACTACCCACACCAATTTTCTGGTGGTATGCGCCAGCGCTTAGTCATTGCGATTGCTCTGGCTCTCAATCCAAAAATGATCATCATGGATGAGCCAACGACGGCACTCGATGTTGTGGTTCAGCGTGAAATCTTACAAAAGATCTATGCACTAAAAGAAGAGTTCGGCTTCTCGATCCTTTTCATTACCCACGACTTGTCACTCATGGTCGAGTTCTCGGATCGAATCGGCATTATGTACTCCGGAGAGTTGATTGAAGTCGCCCCTTCTAAGCAAATTCTGGAAAGTCCTTACCACCCTTACACCAAAGGTTTGGGTAGCTCTTTCCCTCCACTAACTGGTCATAAAACCAAATTAACTGGCATTCCAGGCAACCCTTTGAATCTATTAGAGATTCCTCAAGGCTGCCGCTTCCAAGCTCGCTGCGACCGCGTCCACGAAGCTTGTACACGAGTACCAACTCAGCTGCGTCAAATTGAACCTGGTCGTTTTTCAAATTGCCACTTATACGGCGACACGATTGCTCAAGCTAAGGTTTAACAACAAAAAATAACGCTAGCTAAGAACAAAATTACACTGGAGAGAATTATGAGCAAACAACTCGGCGAACTGCTGATTGAGGGTAAACATGTCGTTAAGGACTTCCCTTTAAATAGTAACTCAATCAAGCAGTCAAAAATGCGCGCGATCAACGACGTGTCATTCAAGATGTACAAGAGCCGCGGTTTGTCAGTAGTAGGTGAATCAGGCTCTGGTAAATCTACTACCGCTAAAATGATAGCTAAAATGTACGCCCCTACAGAGGGTGTGATCGAATACAGAGGTCGTGATATCCAAGATATTACCTCTCGGCATGACTTGATGACATACCGTGAAGGCGTACAAATGGTATGGCAGGACCCATTTGGCTCACTAAACCCTACACACAATATCTTTCACCACATTGCTCGCCCGTTGCTGATCCATAAAAAGATTGCACCAGGCAACAAAAAGGAACTGGAAGAGCGTGTGTATGACCTACTAGAACAAGTTGGTCTGATTCCGCCAAAAGAAACCGCGCAAAAGTTCCCGCACCAGCTATCTGGCGGCCAGCGTCAACGTGTAAACCTAGCTCGTAATATCGCTGTAGGTGCAGAAGTGGTATTGGCAGATGAGCCAACATCAATGCTGGACGTGTCAATTCGTGCTGGTGTTCTTAACTTGATGGAAGAGATGAAGTTCGAGAAACAAATGTCTCTGCTTTACATCACTCACGACATCGCAACGGCGCGTTACATTGCTGAAGATCTCGCGGTTATGTACGTAGGTCACATGGTTGAATGGGGGGATACTGAGGAAATCATTCACGATCCTCAACACCCATATACGCAACTGTTGGTATCTGCTGTGCCTGATCCATCGAAGTCTATTCACGAGAAGCTGAAAGGCAACAAAGGGGAAATCCCACTTTGGACACCAGATTCAGTCGGCTGCCCATTTGCAGGACGCTGCGTACACGCAACCGATAAATGTCGCGAACGACTACCGGACGTCACTCAGCTTTCTGAGAACCACTTTGTTCGCTGTTACTTATTTGAAGATTAATTATAACGAGGGTCAGGTTCAGCCTGACCCATTCCTGTTTTTATCGTTTCCCGGAGACATTGAATGCTGCTACTGACTAACCACATTGGTTATGAACATCTGGGCTCAAAGAAAGCCATTGTCCAGACCGAACAACCACACTTGTCTTCTTACACTGCTCAATTGATTTGTGCCACTACCGAGCAAACCGTGGCAACTTTTGCGGTTGAAGAACAAGGTAAAGTGGCGAACTGGCATCAGGGCTATTTCTACCTCATCGACTTTTCATCTTTCACAGATTCAGGCGACTATTTCCTGCAAGTGGAAGATACGCGCTCTTCCTCTTTCACCATTGGCGAACATATTCTGTTGGATCAAACTTTGTCGGATGTGATCCACTACTTCAAATCACAACGTTGTGGTGGGATTTTCGATCAACAAGATCGACAAGTTCCAGTGCTCAACGCCAACCAAATAGTTGATGTGCACGGAGGGTGGTACGACGCATCTGGAGACGTTAGCAAGTATTTAAGTCATCTTTCATACGCTAATTATTTGAACCCTCAACAAACCCCAATGGTGGTTTGGAACATCCTAAAAGGACTTTCAGTGCTTGAAGGAAGCGAAGACATTGCAGCCTTCACACGTACACGTCTTATTGAAGAAGCCCTGTTCGGTGCAGACTTCCTTGTTCGGATGCAAAACGAAAAAGGCTTCTTCTACATGACAGTCTTTGATAAGTGGAGCAAAGATACTGCGCAACGAGAAATCTGTGCCTACGAAACGCAACTTGGTCACAAATTTGATGACTACCAAGCAGGCTTTCGACAAGGTGGCGGTGTCGCCATCGCAGCGCTGGCCGCGGCGTCGCGTTTAGGTGTTCACGGCGAATACGATCAACAAAAGTACCGCAATGCTGCTGAAAATGGTTACTGGCACTTAAAAGAGCACAATACGCAGTACCTCAATGATGGTGAAGAAAACATTATCGACGAATATTGTGCGCTACTAGCCAGTGTAGAACTGTTTACAGCCACCAAAGAAACTCGCTACTTGGAAGAGAGCCGTTTGTGGGCACAACGCTTAGTTGCCCGCCAAATGAGCGACGAGCAGATTCAACACTTCTGGTCAGCAAACGAAGACGGCAGTCGTCCATACTTTCACGCTGCCGAAGCAGGTCTACCCGTTATTGCCTTGTGCGAATATCTATCAATTGAAGACGACTCCGTACAGACAGAATCGGTAAAACGCATCGTTAACCGAGCGTGTGAGTTTGAGATCAAAATATCGAATAAAGTGACCAACCCATTCGGTTACCCTCGCCAGTATGTTAAAGGCGTAAATGAGTCAAAACGCGATGCATTTTTTGTCGCACACAACAATGAATCCGGCTATTGGTGGCAAGGCGAGAATGCTCGATTGGGATCACTCGCGACCATGGCATATCTTGCTCAACCGCATATAGCATCGCAAGAAATACAGCAACAACTTTCCGTATTCGCTCAAGATGCATTGAACTGGATTGTAGGCTTAAACCCATATGACATGTGCATGCTTGATGGCCACGGTCGTAACAACCCAGATTACCTTCCTCAATATGGTTTCTTCAACGCTAAAGGCGGTGTGTGTAACGGAATCACTGGCGGCTTTGAAGACGAGGAAGACATCGCATTTAACCCACCAGCACAAAAAGACGACATGCTACAAAACTGGCGCTGGGGCGAACAATGGATCCCGCATGGCGCTTGGTACTTACTCGCGATAATGAGTCAAGCTCAGCATATTTCTCAGTTGGCAACCTCTAAAAATATTAAGGAACAATAATCATGGGGATGTATTTTGTTGGTATCGATGGTGGCGGCACGTCATGTCGAGCCAGGATTAAAGATTCACAAGGTAATTTTCTTGGCGAGGCCAAAAGCGGCAGCGCCAACATAATGCTAGGCGCTGAAATTGCAATGGCTTCGATTCTTGAATCCATCACTTCGGCTACCGAGCAAGGCGGCCTGACACAACAAGATTTTGCATCGATGCACGTCGGCTTAGCCCTTGCAGGTGCTGAGCACAAGGCATCTTGGCAAGCCTTCATGTCTCTTCCTCATCCGTTTGCCAGTATGACTCTTAATACTGATGCTTACGGCGCGTGCGTTGGTGCACACAATGGCGAAGATGGCGCAATCATGATCGCAGGAACGGGTTCTTGTGGCATCTATCTTAAAGGATTGGATCAGCACGTTGTCGGTGGTCGTGAATTCCCGATTTCGGATCAAGGTGGCGGCGCAGTCATGGGGCTTCGTCTAGTTCAACAAGTTTTGTTAGCAGAAGATGGCATCAGAGAGAAAACGCCTCTAGCACAACACGTCATGGCACATTTCGAAAATGACGTTGATAACGTGGTGGCTTGGTCTAAACAAGCGCTTCCTCGTGATTATGGGCAGTTTTCTCCTGCAATTTTCCAACATGCAGAACAAGGTGATGCACTGGCAATTGAGATGCTGAAGCAAACTGCAGCTGATATAGAAATGTTTCTCGTGGCATTAAACAAGCGCGGCGCAACGCGTATTTGTTTAATGGGCAGCATTGCTGAACGTATTTTACGTTGGCTTTCGCCACCCGTTCAGCAATGGGTTGTTGAACCACAGTTTGACGCGATTGAAGGCGCAATTATGTTTGCAGGTAAGCCTGAACACAACCTTTACTCGCTCAATGCGGCGTAGGAGTAGATATGGAATATCGTGTTGATCTCGTCGTCCTATCAGAGCAAAAGCAAAACTGCCGTTTTGGACTGACGTTTCATAATTTAAGCGATCAAGATCTCCACAATTGGAGCCTGATTTTTGCTTTTGATCGCTACATTCTGCCGGATAGTATTTCGAATGGTCAACTCAAGCAAATTGGCAGCTACTGCACCCTCAAACCAGAAGGGTTGGTGCTGGCAGCTAACCATCATTTTTACTGCGAGTTCAGTATTGGTTCGAACCCATTCCGTTACTATTCTGATGGACTCAATGAAGCCTTGGTCAACTTTGAAGTCAACGGCAACCTTCAGCGAGCTCAAGTCGATGTTACGCCGATCGTATTGGCTTCACCGTACCGTGAACGTAGTGAGATCCCTTCCAGCTTGACGCATGCGCAGCCTTTATTGCCAAAACCAAACCATATAGAAGTCAGCGATCACTGCTTTAGCTTTAATCATCAAGCTGGCGTTGCGGTTTATTCAAACCTAGCCAATGCAGCTAAAGAGTGGTTACTTGAAGAGCTTAAGCGCATTCATCAATTTGAGTTCGCATCAGACAATGGCAGTCAGATCATCTTCAAAGGCAACCCAACCTTGGATGAAGGCGCTTACAAGCTGAAGGTAGCAGAAGAGTCGATCAAAATTGAAGCAGGTTCTTCGTCTGGTTTTACCCATGCTTGTGCAACGTTATTGCAATTGATCAAAGTTGGCGATCAACCAGCCTCAATGGAAGTGGTTTGCTGTTCAATCAAAGACCGACCACGTTTTCGTTATCGTGGAATGATGCTAGATTGTGCACGCCATTTTCACTCCGTTGAGCAAGTCAAACGTTTGATCAACCAGTTGGCTCACTACAAGTTCAATACATTCCATTGGCACCTTACCGATGATGAAGGTTGGCGAATTGAGATCAAATCATTGCCTCAACTAACCGATATTGGCGCATGGCGTGGGTTGGATGAAACCAATGAGCCACAGTACACGCACCTTGCTGAGCGTTACGGCGGTTTTTACACTCAAGAAGACATCAAAGACGTGGTTGCCTTTGCTTCGAAACGAGGCATCACTGTAATCCCTGAAATCGATGTACCAGGCCACTGCCGAGCTGCCATCAAGTCGTTACCACACCTATTGGTAGAAGCAGAAGACACCACCGAATACCGCAGCATTCAGCATTACAACGACAACGTCATTAACCCAGCTCTGCCGGGGAGCTATGAGTTTATCGATAAAGTGTTGGAAGAAGTCTCCGCGTTGTTCCCTGCGCCTTATGTTCATATCGGTGCGGATGAAGTACCTAACGGGGTTTGGTCAAAAAGCCCTGCGTGCCAAGCTCTAATGGAGCAACAAGGTTACAGCGACTACAAAGAGTTGCAAGGGCACTTCTTGCGTCATGCCGAAGACAAACTGCGCAAACTTGGCAAGCGCATGCTGGGTTGGGAAGAAGCACAGCATGGCGACAAAGTCAGCAAAGACACAGTGATCTATTCGTGGTTAAGCGAAGAAGCGGCGTTGAACTGCGCGCGCCAAGGTTTCGATGTGGTGCTACAACCTGCACAAACCACCTACCTAGATATGACCCAAGATTACGCACCAGAGGAACCGGGCGTGGATTGGGCTAACCCGTTACCGCTAGAAAAAGCTTACAACTATGAACCACTCTCTGAAGTGCCAGCCGACGATCCAATACGTAAACGCATTTGGGGCATTCAAACAGCATTGTGGTGTGAAATCATCAACAACCAGTCTCGTATGGACTACATGGTCTTCCCGCGCTTAACCGCAATGGCAGAAGCATGCTGGACAGACAAACAACACCGAGATTGGACCGACTATTTATCACGTTTGAAAGGCCATCTACCTCTGCTTGATTTGCAGGGAGTGAATTACCGTAAACCGTGGAAGTAATACAAAACTGATGTCGAAACATCACGCTTGAAGAGTTTTTAAATTTTGGCTGCAGATGCAGCTTAGTAAAAAGGAAAGACACAAATGAAATACGGCTATTTCGATAACGAGAATCGCGAATACGTCATTACTCGCCCTGATGTACCTGCTCCTTGGACCAACTACCTAGGTACAGAAAAATTCTGTACCGTTATCTCGCACAACGCGGGTGGCTACTCGTTCTACAACTCTCCAGAATACAACCGTGTTACTAAATTCCGTCCAAACGCGACATTCGATCGCCCAGGACACTACGTTTACCTACGTGATGATGAGACGGGTGATTACTGGTCAATCTCTTGGCAACCTGTTGCGAAAAGCCTAGACAAAGCAAACTACGAAGTTCGTCACGGCTTGTCTTACTCTAAGTTCAAATGTGAATACAGCGGCATTAGCGCAACCAAAACGCTCTTTGTACCAAAAGGCGAAGACGCGGAAATTTGGGATGTGGTCATCAAGAACACCTCTGACAAACCGCGTACGATCAGCGCATTCTCATTTGTTGAGTTCTCATTCAGCCACATTCAATCTGATAACCAAAACCATCAGATGTCTCTCTACTCTGCGGGTACGTCATACAACGAAGGCGTGATTGAATACGACCTGTACTACAACACCAACGACTTCGAAGGTTTCTACTACCTAGCATCAACGTTTGATCCAGATTCATACGACGGCCAACGTGATAGCTTCCTAGGTCTATACCGCGACGAAGCAAACCCACTAGCAGTAGAACAAGGTAAGTGTTTTAACACCGCACAAACGTGTTACAACCACTGTGGCTCTCTGCACAAGCAATTTACTATCCAACCAGGTGAAGAAGTTCGCTTTGCTTACATTCTGGGTATCGGTAAAGGTAACGGTGAACGTTTGCGTGCTAAGTACCAAGACCTTGCAGAAGTCGACAATGCATTTGCTGGCATCAAAGCACACTGGGATGAGCGTTGTGGCAAGTTCCAAGTGAAATCGCCAAACGAAGGCCTAGACACCATGATCAATGCTTGGACGCTATACCAAGCAGAAACGTGTGTAGTTTGGTCTCGCTTTGCTTCGTTCATTGAGGTCGGCGGGCGTACTGGTCTTGGTTACCGTGACACCGCGCAGGACGCGATTTCCGTACCACATGCAAACCCAGCGATGACACGCAAGCGCATTGTGGACCTACTACGCGGCCAAGTAAAAGCGGGTTACGGCCTACACCTATTCGATCCAGACTGGTT
Organism: Vibrio sp. RM-41-2B; assembly: GCF_024744415.1. NCBI lineage: Bacteria > Pseudomonadati > Pseudomonadota > Gammaproteobacteria > Vibrionales > Vibrionaceae > Vibrio > Vibrio sp. RM-41-2B. The sequence continues at coordinate 98,959 of NZ_JAMQWD010000016.1, forward strand.
CGATCCAGAAAAAGTGGATGTTAAACCATCGAAATCCCCAACAGTTGTTCCTACTCCATCTGATGAAGACAAGATCCACGGTATTGAAGACACGTGTTCTGATGACCATCTATGGCTAGTTCCAACCATCTGTAAGTACGTGATGGAAACGGGTGAGCACAGCTTCTTCGACGAAGTGATCCCTTACGCAGATGGCGGCGATGCAAGCGTTTATGACCACATGAAAGCTGCGCTAGACTTCTCAGCTGAATACGTGGGTCAAACGGGCATCTGTAAAGGTCTACGTGCCGACTGGAACGACTGTCTAAACCTAGGTGGCGGCGAGTCTTCAATGGTGTCTTTCCTACACTTCTGGGCGCTACAAGAGTTTATCGACCTTGCAAAATACCTAGGCAAAGACGCTGACGTTGAGAAATACACCGAGATGGCGGCAAACGTTCGCGAAGCGTGTGAAACACACCTTTGGGACGAAGAAGGCGGCTGGTATATCCGTGGTCTAACGAAAAACGGCGACAAGATCGGTACTGCGCAGCAAAAAGAAGGTCGTGTACACCTTGAGTCAAACACACTTGCGGTGCTGTCTGGTGCGGTGTCTCAAGAGCGCGGCGAAAAAGCGATGGACGCAGTCGACGAAAATCTATTCTCTGAATACGGCCTTCACCTAAACTCGCCATCATTCGCTACGCCAAACGATGATATCGGCTTCGTCACTCGCGTCTACCAAGGCGTAAAAGAAAACGGTGCAATCTTCTCGCATCCAAACCCATGGGCTTGGGTAGCTGAAGCGAAATTAGGTCGTGGTGACCGTGCGATGAAGTTCTACGATGCACTCAACCCATACAACCAAAACGACATCATCGAAAAACGTATAGCAGAACCGTACTCGTACGTTCAGTTCATCATGGGTCGAGACCACCAAGATCACGGCCGTGCAAACCACCCATGGCTAACCGGCACATCTGGTTGGGCTTACTTCGCAGTGACCAACTTTATCCTTGGTGTGCGCACTGGTTTTGATGGTCTAACTATCGATCCATGTATTCCAACTAACTGGCCTGGATTTGAAGTCACTCGTCAGTGGCTAGACGCGACTTACAACATCAAAGTGGTGAACCCTGACTCAGTCAGCAAAGGCGTGAAATCTATCACTCTGAACGGCGAAGCAGTAAGTGGCGCATCAGTACCAGTTCAAGCGGAAGGTTCCGTCAACGAAGTGATCGTAACACTAGGTTAATCGCTTCAAAACGTCCCAATGCACTTTTGCTTTTTTAGCTTGTGCATTGGGTTCGCTAGCAAAATTTTAAGGCGCGGCGCCTTGCCGCCCTTATTGAGGTTCGAATCATGATCAAATTTGGTACAGGCGGCTGGCGCGCATTCATCGGTGAAGAATTCACCAAAGATAATGTACGTTTGGTGGCTCAAGCAGTCGCAAACATTACGAATAACGAATCTGTTGCTGATCTCGGCTTTGTCATTGGCTATGACCGACGTTTTCTGTCTGACAAAGCTGGCCGTTGGTTTGCCGAAGTTTTAGCAGCAAACGGCATCGTCGTTAGCTTTATAGATAAGTTTGTTCCAACGCCTATCGTAATGTTTAAAGCGAAGGAAATGGGCTGCGCTTACTCGGCATGTATTACGGCATCGCACAACCCGGCCGATTACAACGGCATTAAAGTCTTCATTGAAGGCGGTCGTGATGCAGATGAAATCATCACCCAAAAAATCGAATCACAAATCGATACGCTCACTGCACAAGATGTAAAAAGTGTCGATTTTGAACAAGCGGTTGAAGATAAGCTGATTCAAATTATCAACCCGATGAACGAATTCGTAGATTCGATCATTAACTTTATTGATATCGAGTCGATCAAAAAAGCCAACCTACGCGTTTTGATTGACCCGATGTTCGGTGTCGCAAAAAATGCGCTGCAAACCGTATTAATCAACGGCCGCTGTGACGTTGATGTGATTAACGATGGAAAAAACCCAGACTTCGGTGGGTTAATGCCTTCGCCAAGTGCTGCAACACTCTACCGTTTGATGCACCTAGTAAAAGAGCAAGGTTACGATATTGGCATCGGTACCGATGGCGATGCGGACCGTCTTGGTATTATTGACGAAAAAGGTAACTTCATTCATCCGAATGAAGTCCTGATTCTACTTTATTATTACTTATTGGAGTACAAAGGTTGGACAGGTTCCGTGGTACGTAACATCGCGACGACTCATCTTCTCGATAAAATTGCTGAAGACCACGGTGAAAAATGCTTTGAGGTACCAGTAGGCTTTAAGCACATCAGTTCTCAAATGGAAGCGGATGACTCACTGATTGGTGGGGAAAGCTCTGGCGGCCTAACCATTCGTGGCCACATCAAAGGTAAAGATGGCGTCTTCGCGTCTAGCTTGTTAGTTGAAATGATTTCAGTAACAGGCAAGAAATTGTCTGAGTTGTTAGATGAAATCTACGGTAAGTACGGCTACGCGTACATGGCAGAAGGTGATTGCAAATTCAAACCAGCGCAAAAAGAAGTCCTGTTCAACAAGATATATGTTGAAAAACAACTGCCTGAGTTTGAGTTCGATATTGGAAAAGTCAGCTACGAAGATGGTGCGAAAGTGTACTTCAAGAATGGCGGTTGGATCATCGCCCGCTTCTCTGGTACTGAGCCACTACTGCGTATTTTTGCAGAAATGCAAGATAAGGACACTGCGGAACGTGTTCTTCAACAGTTTAAAGACTTCTTGTCTCTATAACTGACCTTGTGCCCGCTTCGAGCACTTCGGCTACGCTTGTCATGTAATTCAAGCTGTCGCTAAGGGGAAGAATACTTGCCCGGCATCACTGCCGGGCTTTTTTATTGTGTGTAGGTAGGCATAAGAGAATAGTAAAGGTACCCAGTAACGTTATGCGAATGCCAGCACGCCCTGCGTTTCAATTTTCACAGCAACAGACTCACCAATATTTAATGCCTGCGATGCTGTAGCCAACAAACGGTCGCCATTCGCATCAATCACGTAGCGGCAATGGTCGCCCATAAAGTGCTGCTCCAGCACCGTTACTGAGCTCTCTTCATCGGATTGAATTTGCACATGCTGCGGTCTTAGCAGTAAAGAGCACTCCGCCTGTACTGGAATATCTTGTTGAGCCGTGGCTTCAACCACGCCCAAGTGGGTTTCATATTCTGAATTCGAAACTCGTTTAGCAGCAAGGTAACTGCCACCACCTAAGAAATCAGCGACAAATTTACTTGAAGGTTGGTAGTAAAGCTCAGATGCTGTGCCATATTGCTCGATGACTCCATTGTTCATCACTGCCATTTTATCGGCGAAAGCAAAAGCCTCTTCACGGCTATGCGTAACAAAAATGGCAGTCACACCTTGGGCCTTAAAAATCTTACGGATCTCACTTATCAACTCATGGCGAACTTGCGTATCAATATTAGAAAACGGTTCATCCAGTAACAGTAAGTCTGGGCTGTAAGCTAATGAGCGAGCAATCGCAACACGCTGCTGCTGTCCACCAGACAATTGATGAGGATAACGATCGCCATAACCTTGAAGATGCACGAGTTCTAACATCTCTTGAACTTTGGCATTTTTCTCTTTTGTCGAGCACTGCTTTAAGCCAAAGGCAATGTTTTGCTCCACCGTCAAGTGAGGAAAAAGTGCGTAATCTTGGAAAATCATCCCGATATTACGCTGTTCTGGCGGCAACCAGTTTTCCCCATCATCAATTGTGACGCAATTTAGACTCATTTCGCCTGACGTTAACGGCAATAATCCCGCAACGGCCTTTAATAGTGTTGTTTTCCCACAGCCACTGGCTCCTAGCAAACAGACAATCTGCCCTTGTTCTACCTCAAGAGACAATGATTCGAGTACGGTTTGATCGTCATATTGGCACGTTAGGTTTTTAATTGATAATGCACAGCTCATCAGTGATTTTGCTCCAGTGAACGGTTAACAACAACAAGCGGGATCAACCCAACAAGAACCAACAGAACCGCTGGCAAAGCGGCCAATTCTAAATGCTCATCCGAGGCGAAGTTATAAACGTATGTGGCTAGTGTTTCAAAGTTAAACGGACGAAGTAACAAAGCCGCATTAAGCTCTTTCATCGACTCGATAAACACTAATAAAGCCGCAATCAGTGCACCGCGCTTAACCAGCGGAAAGTGCACGCGCCACAGCATGGCATTGGGCTTACAACCCATAGTGCGCGATGCCATATCTAACGACGGAGAAATTTTATTTAAATTACTTTCGATACTACCAATCGCTACCGCGGAAAAGCGGACAACCATGGCAAATACTAGTGCGAACATGGAACCAGAAAAGATAAGTCCCGGCCTTCCCCACTCCATGGCTTTAGCAACGTCGTTGACACGATGATCCATAAACAGCACAGCGACCATCACACCGATGGCTAGTACCGTTCCTGGTACTGCATAGCCCATAGAAGAAAGACGCATAAATGCCAAGCTTTCTCGTTTACCATTGACTCGATGGGTAAAGTTAACGATCAGTGCGACAGCAACACCAATAATCGCAGCAATAACAGACACAACTAAGCTATTCCATGCGTATTCACGAAACTCTGAGGTCCAACTCTGCACAAAATAAGTGATCGCATAATCAATCAGCTGTAGTAGCGGCAAAATAAACGCGACCGAAACCAAGCCCCAGCACCAAACTAGTGCGGTCCACTTTTTCCAGCCCGTCAACTCGTAACGAAAATCTTCGTGACTGTTAAATTGGCTTTGAAAAAGCTTTTGTTTACGGCGGCTGTATCGTTCGGCACTAAGAAGCAGTACTACAATGACGAGCATCATGGCAGAAATCTTGGCTGCCGCATTAAGATTAGAGTACCCCAACCAAGTATCGTAGACCGCTGTGGTTAACGTATTCACCGCGAAGTAACTTACCGTACCAAAGTCACCAATGGTCTCCATCGCGACCAATGATAAACCCACTGCGATAGAGGGTCTTACTAACGGCATCGAGATGCGCCAAAAACTTTCCCATGGAGAGCACTTGAGCAAACGCGCGCTTTGCAATAAAGAGACATTTTGCTCCATAAACGCAGCCCGGCACAATAAATACACGTAAGGATACAACACCAAAGCCAACACAAAGGTCGCACCAGGCAACGTACGAATGTCAGGGAACCAATACTCGCCAGGTCCCCATCCGGTTACATCACGCAAAAAGATCTGAATCGGGCCTGCAAAATCAAACCAATCAGTAAAAATATAACCAATGATATAACCTGGCATTGCAAGAGGTAGCACCAATGCCCACTGCAACCATTTTTCGGTCGGCAGTTTACACATGGCCATTATCCAAGCGCTTGGAATACCAAGAATTAAGGACAGCACCATTACGCCAATAGTGAGCGCAACCGTGTTAAAAATATAAGTCGGCATGACTGTCGCCATTAAATGGGCAAACAAATCATCCGTTTCACCAATTGCGGTGTAGAAGATCGCTAAGATCGGCAAAACCAGTAACAGAGTTATTACCCCACTACTGGTTTTCCATAAAGAGTGTTTATCTTTCATCGCCTAATTACTGCAAGGCTGTATGAAATACAAATGCTGTTGCAAATACATCTCATATCCTTTAATCAAATGGGGGTACTGTTATACCCCCACAAGGAATTAAAGGTCAAATTTCACTTCGTCTAATAGCTTAATTGCCGCTTCGTGGTTGGCTGCAATATCGTCTAGAGAAAGCTTGTCTGCTTTAAAGTCACCCCAAGATTCCACAAGTTCAGAACGCTTCACGCCTTCTTTAACAGGGTACTCGTAGTTAACTTCTGCGTACATCTGCTGCGCTTTGTCACCCGTTAGGAATTCCATTAGCTTCACAGCATTGTCTTTGTTTGGAGAGTACTTCGCCATCGCCATACCAGAGATGTTTACGTGAGTACCTGTAGTCTCTTGGTTAGGGAAGTTGATGTAAACTGCATCTGCCCAAGCTTTTTGCTCTTTGTCATTAACCATTTTACCTAGGTAGTAGCTGTTACCTAGAGAAACATCACATAGACCTTCTTTGATCGCTTTAACTTGTGCACGATCGTTGCCTTGTGGTTTGCGAGCAAGGTTTGCTTTCACGCCTTCCAACCACTCTTTGGTTTCTGCTTCGCCATTGTGAGCAATCATTGCTGAAACTAGAGAAACGTTGTACGGGTGCTTACCGCTACGAGTACAAATTTTACCTTTGAACTCTGGCTTAGCCAGATCTGCATAGTTGAAATCTGCGCCTAGTTTACCTACGCGATCACGTGAAGAGTAAACACTACGTGAGCGTAGAGTTAGGGCAAACCACTCATTCTCTTTATCTTGGTATTGAGCTGGTACGTTTTCTTCAATGATTTTGCTATCTACTTTCTGAACTAAACCTTTGTTTGTCAGTTCAGCTAGACGACTGATGTCTGTCGTAAGGATAACGTCAGCTGGGCTGTACTCGCCTTCTTGAGCTAGCTTTTCTGCTAAGCCTTTTTTAGCAAATTTTACGTTTACTTTGATGCCAGTTTCTTTAGTGAACTCGTTGAACATAGGTTCAACTAGGAAAGGTTGACGGTAAGAGTAGACGTTCACTTCTTCAGCAGCCATTGCTGTTGGAGCTAAGGTAGCGCAAGTTAATGCTGAAAGAGTTAGCAGTTTTTTCATTGTTTAATCCTTTACCATGCTAATGATAACGTTTATCAGTTGCGTTATTATATGTATGTTCAATAAGAAGACAATGACAAATATTAAAAAACCTGCTCATCGGAGCAGGTTTTTATATGTTGAGAGTGTAACTATTTATTACAGGCTATTGATTACTTCACAGTGACAAATTCTGGGTACGCACCGACGCCACAATCATGCATGTCCATACCTTCCATTTCTTCATCTTCCGTGACGCGAATTCCAACGGTTGCTTTCAAGATAGCCCACACCACTAGACTGGCACCAAATACCCAAGCAAAGATAACGACAGCACCTAAAAGCTGTGCACCGAATGTAGCATCGCCGTTACTTAGTGGCACAACCATCAAACCAAAGAAGCCACAAACACCGTGTACTGAAATCGCACCGACTGGGTCATCAATTTTTAGTTTATCTAGGCCAATGATGCTGAATACGACTAGCGCGCCAGATACTGCACCGATAGCAACTGCATATAATGGCGATGGTGATAGAGGATCTGCGGTGATAGCAACCAAGCCAGCTAGCGCACCATTGAGAATCATCGTTAAATCCGCTTTGCCCCAAGTCGTTTTACATACAAACAGCGCCGCAATAGCACCTGCAGCAGCTGCTGCGTTTGTGTTTAGGAAGATCTGACCTACCGCTGTTGCGTTCTCAAAGTCTGAAACCATCAACTGAGAACCACCGTTAAACCCAAACCAACCAAACCAAAGGATGAAAGTACCTAGTGTTGCCAAAGGCATGTTTGAACCTGGAATCGGGTAGATTTCACCGTTTTTTCCATATTTACCTTTACGAGCACCAAGCAATAACACACCAGCGAGAGCTGCAGAAGCACCAGCCATATGTACGATACCTGAACCCGCAAAGTCGCTAAATCCAGCTTCTGCTAGGAAACCACCGCCCCATGTCCAATAACCTTCCATTGGGTAGATAAATGCGGTCAAAATCGCAGAGAAAACCAAGAAAGACCAAAGCTTCATACGTTCAGCCACCGCACCAGAAACGACAGACATTGCCGTTGCAACGAAGACGACTTGGAAGAAGAAATCAGACTCTAGAGAGTGATCAGCCCCTTCACCTTGAGTACCAATCAGCGCACCAAATGAAGGTAACCAGCCTCCTTCCCCGTTGTCGACATACATGATGTTGTATCCAACGATCAGAAACATCGTACATGCAATTGCGTACAAACAGATGTTCTTCGTAAGAATTTCTGTTGTGTTCTTAGATCGCACAAGACCCGCTTCTAGCATCGCAAAACCAGCTGCCATCCACATTACCAACGCACCGGAAATGAGGAAGAAAAAGGTGTCAAGTGCGTAACGTAACTCGGTTACTGTTGTTGTTAATTCCATAATAAGTTTCTCCAATCCCTTGAATTCTTAAAGTGCTTCTGCGTCCATTTCGCCCGTTCGGATACGCACCGCTTGGTTCAGGTCGTAGACAAAAATTTTACCGTCACCAATCTTTCCTGTTTGCGCAGCTTTTGTAATCGCTTCAACCACTCGCTCAACATTATCCGCGTGAGTAGCGATTTCAATTTTCACTTTTGGTAGGAAATCGACCTGATACTCAGCGCCGCGATACAGTTCCGTGTGGCCTTTTTGACGACCAAACCCTTTAACTTCTGATACCGTCATCCCTTCGATACCGACGTTAGCCAATGCTTCTCGCACATCGTCTAATTTAAACGGCTTAATAATGGCATTGATTATTTTCATTCAATTCTCTCCGAAGCTTTCATCCTGAAACACTTCTAATAATCCAATCTACGTGCCAAGTTTTTAAGTCATTGAATAATAAAAACTAACGTCAATTTACATATCTATAAACAAAAAGGGCGCACCATATCGGTGCGCCCTTTTCACAAATTTAAAGCAACAGAAGGAAAGTTACCCAAAACTGTGCACTAAATGTTCAAAAAGTCTTTCCATCGCTCGATAAGAATCATGAAGTCCTCTATTCCACAGCTTGCTGTACTTTCTGCATTGTAGAAATCGAATTCACTTTCCATCTCAACATCATGGTCATGGGCCAATGCGTTTTCTTGCACTAGGACTTCATCGCCCTGAATCATCAAGCTAATTTCTGTACCTGTTAGGTTATGCTCTTGAGAAGGCGCTGAAAATGACTGCTCAATTAGCTTTTCAACCTGAGCAATCTTCATAGGATCTTTGCCAATTTCTTCTTGTAGCCAGCGCCCAACAATCTCATGCCCCATGCTGCATTTTACGTAGTACTCGCCCATCAACGTGTTACGGATGAATTCAAATTCCATCGAGATTGCCTTTTCGTATCAATTTGGTGCGGAGTATAGCGAATTGCGCCCATAAAAAAAGCACCTCGTTTGAGGTGCTTTTTAATTGTGCAGTTAAACTTATGCAGGCTCTTGGAAGATCACTTCATCCGCTTTCTTGGTGTACTGATCCATTTTATGGAAGTTCAAGTAGCGGTACGTATCCGTTGCCGTAGCGTCGATTTGCTTCGCGTATTCTAGGTATTCTTCTTTGGTTGGAATCTTACCTAGGATTGCACCTACTGCAGCTAGCTCAGCTGACGACAGGTAAACATTCGCACCAGTACCTAGACGGTTCGGGAAGTTACGCGTTGAGGTAGACATCACTGTTGATTTGTCTGCAACACGCGCTTGGTTACCCATACACAGTGAACATCCTGGTGTTTCGATTCGAACCCCAGCACGGCCAAAGATACCGTAATAACCCTCTTCCGTTAGCTGATCCTTGTCCATCTTCGTTGGCGGAGCGATCCATAGACGAGTTGCAAGCTGTCCGTTGAACTTATCTAGCAGCTTACCAGCAGCGCGGAAGTGACCGATGTTCGTCATACAAGAACCGATGAACACTTCATCAATCGCTGTGCCTTGTACTTCAGACAACAAGCGAGCGTCATCCGGATCATTCGGTGCACATAGTACTGGCTCGTTGATTTCAGCCATATCGATTTCAATCACATGTGCGTATTCAGCGTCTTTATCCGCTTGCATCAGCTCAGGATTTGCTAGCCACTCTTCCATCGCGGTAATACGACGTTCGATAGTACGGCGGTCACCGTAACCTTCAGAGATCATCCACTTCAGCATTACAATGTTAGAGTTTAGGTACTCTTCGATCGACTCTTGCGACAGTTTCACAGTACAACCTGCCGCAGAACGCTCAGCAGAAGCATCAGAAAGCTCAAATGCTTGCTCAACTGTTAGCGTTTCTAGGCCTTCAATCTCAAGGATACGACCAGAGAATTCGTTGATCTTGCCCGCTTTTTCTACTGTTAGTAGACCTTGCTGAATCGCGTAGTAAGGGATGGCATGAACAAGGTCACGCAGTGTGATACCCGGTTGCATTTCACCTTTAAAGCGAACCAAGATTGACTCAGGCATATCTAGTGGCATAACGCCTGTCGCAGCTGCAAAGGCAACCAACCCCGAACCTGCTGGGAATGAAATACCTAGCGGGAAACGAGTATGTGAGTCACCACCCGTACCGACTGTATCCGGCAGTAGCATACGGTTTAGCCATGAGTGGATAATACCGTCACCCGGGCGAAGAGATACGCCACCGCGGTTCATGATAAAGTCCGGAAGTGTGTGGTGCGTGTTTACGTCTACTGGTTTTGGATACGCAGAGGTGTGACAGAAAGACTGCATGACAAGGTCAGCAGAGAAGCCCAAACACGCCAAGTCTTTAAGTTCATCACGAGTCATAGGGCCGGTAGTATCTTGCGAGCCTACTGTCGTCATCTTCGGCTCACAGTAGGTACCAGGGCGAATGCCTTCTACGCCACACGCTTTACCAACCATTTTCTGTGCAAGCGTGTAACCCTTGCCAGAATCTGCAATTTCACCAGGTTTACGGAATACATCCGAAGGCTCAAGACCTAGCGATTGACGCGCTTTGTCTGTCAAACCACGACCGATGATCAATGGGATACGACCGCCAGCACGAACTTCATCAATCAGTACTTCCGTTTTCAGCGAGAACTCAGCTAAAACTTCACCTGTTTCGTGATTACAAACTTTACCTTCATATGGGTAAACATCGATAACATCGCCCATGTTGAGCTTAGTCACGTCGACTTCGATTGGTAGTGCGCCCGCATCTTCCATTGTGTTGAAGAAGATAGGTGCAATTTTACCACCAAGCACATAACCACCAGCACGTTTGTTTGGAACGTAAGGGATATCATCTCCCATGAACCAAAGTACTGAGTTGGTTGCAGATTTACGTGAAGAACCAGTACCAACAACATCACCAACGTAAACCAATTGGTGACCTTTTTCTTTCAATTCTTCAATTTGCTTGATCGGACCAATATTGCCCGGTTGATCAGGATTGATGCCTTCACGCTCGTTCTTCAGCATCGCAAGTGCGTGCACTGGGATATCAGGACGAGACCAAGCATCAGGTGCAGGTGAAAGGTCATCCGTGTTCGTTTCACCTGTTACTTTAAATACAGTTAGAGTGACTTTTTCTTCAAGCTTAGGCTTAGAAAGGAACCACTCAGCATCAGCCCATGACTGAAGTACTTTCTGTGCATGCGCATTGCCTGCTTTTGCTTTCTCTTCTACATCATAGAAAGCATCAAACATCAGAAGTGTATGAGACAGTGCTTCTACAGCAATCTCTGCCAGTGCTTCATCATCCAATAGCTCAACTAGCGGTTCGATGTTGTAACCACCTTGCATAGTGCCTAGCAGTTCAGCCGCTTTTTCACGACTCACTAATGGTGATTTAACTTCACCTTTTGCTACTGCCGTTAGGAAACCCGCTTTTACATAAGCAGCTTCATCAACACCTGGAGGGATACGGTTTTCAAGTAGGTCAAGAATGACTTCTTCTTCACCTTGTGGGGGATTTTTCAGAAGTTCTACAAGTCCAGCAACTTGTTCTGCGTCTAGCGGTTTAGGAACAACTCCTTCAGCAGCACGCTCTTCGACGTGTTTACGGTAGGCTTCAAGCACGACTTTTTCCTCTCATTGCGGTTCCTCCTCTATTATTACTATTGTTAAAGTAAAGGAGTGAACATCCTTGGAAACTTGGCTCTCCATTGCCCTTGTTTTCATTCAATTATGATTGAGAAACAGCGCCGTAGAGGCCAAACTGTGGGCAAAATAATAGCAAATTTAACCTTAAATTAAAATCTTATCATTTTGACCAACATAGCAACTTACGACTAAAGTTCTGCTAATTTTGACCAAATATGCCAAGTTTTTGCTTTCTTATACCCGGTTAATTAAACGACGTTCCTACGATCAAATACACAGCATCCATATCCTGCTCAGTACGACCATAAGCCAACATAATTGGCCCGATTGGTGAGTCAACACCAAAGAAAATAGAGCCAGCATTGTAAAGTGGCGCTTCATTCAGCTTCAGATCATTATCTGACCAAACTCCACCGTATTCCACTGATGCACCTAGGTAGACTGGCGCTTCAAATAGTCCAAAGTCATTGTCGAACCATTTGTAACGGTACACCAAGCTACTAAAAAACAGGTTCTGTCCAATCAAGCTATTTCTTGGGATACCAGATAGGTTTAAAAAGCCGCCTAACTCTCTCGGATCAAGCGGAACCGATGAGTTTTTACTTTCTACAAAGCTATATTCTGCATGTCCGACTAAAGTATGACGCTGATGACTCACTGCACCTTTAAATCGTGCAGAGATTTCATACACGGTATCTTCAATAATTTTGTCAGTCTCTAAAAGGCTAACGCCTTGAGGACTTTGATCATGAGACACTAAATATTCGAGATCGACTAAAAGTCCACGAGTCGGAAATGCGAAATCATCAAGTGTATCTAGGCGATAGTTGGCAAACAGGCCACGACGTTCAAAATCCAATTTACCAGCAGAAGCCAAAGTAGAAAGCTCAATATCTCCGGTTGAGTAGCGAGCGCCAAATCGAAGTTCTTGCCACAATGTGGGTTGGATACCTATCGCTAACTCTGTTGTAAAATCATCGTAAGTGACCGGAAAAAAGTCATTTACTGACTCTAAATCTGGTGCTTGAGGCTCTGTTAAAGGTAAGTTTCGGCTCTCACTGCCATAGGAAATTCGCCCCGATACAAAAAGTTCTTGGCTAGATAAAACAGGAGAATACAACTCAGCTTCAATCAGCTTATCCGTGCCCATTTCTACGTTGAACGCCAACTCCGCGCCATGAGAGTTTAAATTGGTAAAGTTGGTCGATATTCCTATGCCGTACTGGCTATCTGTATCGAAGTCATCTTCAAGAAAAAATCGGAAGTTGAGATAATTAGGCCCCCACGACTTCTCGTTAACATCAAAAACCAACAATGTCTTACCATCAACATCTTCAAAGTGATAAGTGATTAACTCAAAACGATCCAACGCATAGAGATTTTCAACAGCTTTTTCTATTTCAGCCGTTGGAATACGACGACCTGTTTTCAATTGAATACGGTTAGTAAGTAATACATCACTGTAGTGGGTGTTATTCACTATCACAATGTCATCAACAATGCGTTTATCACCGTAAACCAGCGTCTTACGTACCTCTTGCTTGTGATCGATGTACTTTTGGTATTCTGCGTTCGATAAACTTAGACCAAGCAGCTTATCTTCAAGCTGCTTGGTAATATCGTAGCCCGCTTGAAAAGCCCAAGGCATTTTGTCGAACTCGACGGTTTCCATGGTGCCCACATTGGGACGAATATAAATATCTTGAGGTTCAAGCTCGTCCACTTGCTGTTGTGTACTACGACGAACGAGATAGTTAGAGAGTTGGTCCGCGACAGTAAACAGCCCGGTAAATTCATCTTCGGTTTTGTAGTCGGTGCTAATATCGACAGCAATAACAACATCTGCCCCCATGGCGCGAGCCACATCGACAGGCATGTTATTAACGACGCCACCATCGACAAGCATATGGCCATTGAGCTTATAGGGAGGGAGCGCTCCTGGTACAGACATACTGGCCATCATGGCGTCCACAAGGTAGCCATTGCCAAGAACCACTTCCTCTAGCGCAAGAATATCTGTCGCCACAGAGCGATAAGGAATGGCAAGATCATCAAAAGAATCGAATCGCCCTAAGTTCCCTGTAGTCTCACGCAATACTCGCAACATGTTCTGGCCTTGCACCACACCCGTTGGTGCTCGTACCTCACCGAACCTTAAGCCGAGGTCGGTATTAATTTGGTAGCGGTCTTCATACTCTTTGTCACGAACTCGACGTTGGCTACGGTCAACACGATCTCGATAACCGCTGCCCCAATCGACGGTGTAGATAAAACTCTCGATTTCATCAGCACTCATACCCGTGGCATAGAGCCCACCCACATAGGCGCCCATACTGGTACCGGTCACAATATCGACAGGGATCTGCATTTCTTCCAATGCTTTTAAAACCCCAATGTGTGCCGCCCCTTTCGCTCCGCCACCAGCGAGCACAACCGCCACCTTTGGTCGAGGTTCCAAGTCATCCGTTTTTGTTGGAGAGTTTGCGAGGGAAACAGAAGGAGTGATCATCAAAAAGGTACTAACCCAAAGCGCAAAGTTGCGAACCGATGGGCTTGATAACAGCTTTTTGAACATTCACTTCTTCCTTTATTGAATATCAGATCAAGTAGGGCGTGCTAGCAGTACTGTACTAACACGCCCTAATATGTACTAAGAATTAATCAGATAAACAAGCTAATGTTGTTGATTTGGCGATGCTACCAATCAAATATGCTATTTAACCAGTTTGATTTCTTCTCACACTGTTGCTTTATCTGACCGGTTTTATCCCAAACCGGCAGTTTGTAATCACTACGGCAGTTCATTTCTAAACCTCCATCAGATGCAGGCTTGAACCCTAATGTGGTGATTTCTCTTGGCCATGGGAGCTCTAAGCGCTCAGGAATACGCTGCTTCAAGTACTCTGCGTACACTCGTAATGCACCACTCGACCCCGTTAGATTCACGGGTTTATTATCGTCGCGGCCTAGCCAAATTGTCGTCACCTCACGACCATCAACACCGACAAACCAACTATCGCGGTTGTCATTACTGGTACCCGTTTTTCCTGCCAATGCAGCCCAACCAAACTGGCTTTGTAAGAAGCGGCCAGTGCCTTGAGCAACCCCTTGTTTCATCGCGTAGGTCGTTAGCCATGCAGCTTGTTCATCCACGGCTCTTGATGAACGAGGCAAGGATTGATACAGCACATTACCTTCCATATCCATGACTGAGCGCAGAGCGGTCAGTTTTGCACGCTTACCTGAATTCGTCAGTGTCTGATACATCTGCGCGACTTCAAACGGCGTCAAAGAAAACGAGCCCAAAAACATCGAAGGCACTGGGCGGATTTCGTCTTTGTTGACGCCCAAACGTTCTAAAGTATTGGATACTTCTGGGATACCAAGCGCCATGCCTAAGCGCACAGTTGGCACGTTGAGTGACTTCGCTAAAGCAATGTAGAGTGGCACATCACCACGGTATTTTCGGTCGTAGTTACGCGGTGTCCATACATTACCTTTACTGCTTTTCAGGCTTAGCGGCGTGTCGTGCAGCGTCGTGCCTAGGTTATATTTTTCCGGTTGTTCTAAAGCCGTCAAGTAAATCGCTGGTTTAACTAGAGAACCAATTGGACGACTGGCATTGAGCGCGCGGTTAAAACCTTCATAACCAACACGTTTACCGCCAACCATGGCTCGGATTTCACCACTATGACGATCAACCGCAACTGCGGCAGCTTCTAATTCTTTACCGCCTCGTTTAGCTAGCTCCGGGATCTTTTTCGCGATGGCTTGCTCCATTTTGCTTTGCGATACCGGATCCAGAGACGTAAACACGCGCAGTCCGGTTTCCGCTTTAAATCGCTCCCCCACTTTTTCTTTCAATTCAATGCTCAATTGCTGGAAATAAGCGGGCTGACGGCTCGCGATACGTGGTTTGCTCTGCGTATCAAGCGAACGACTGACGGCTTGCTCATACTGCTCAGATGTCAGCATGTTTTGCTGCATCAACAAACGTAATACAAGATCGCGGCGCTCTTTCGTACGCTCGGGGTAACGAATTGGATTGTAGTAAGACGGTCCTTTTACCATCCCAACTAACATCGCCAGTTGATCGATTCGCAGCTCTTGGATCGGTTGTCCAAAGTAATAACGCGATGCCAAGCCAAACCCGTGGATCGCTTCACCACCGCTTTGCCCCAGGTACACTTCGTTTAGGTAGGCTTCTAAGATACGATCTTTGCTGTAACGGTAATCCAAAATTAACGCGATATACGCTTCTCGAACTTTACGCCACAGTGTTTTATCACGAGTCAAAAACAGGTTTTTTGCCAATTGCTGAGTCAACGTACTACCACCTTGAACAGTACGACCCGCTTTAATGTTTGCAACCATTGCTCGTGCAATCGCGAGTGGAGACACCCCATCGTGTTGATAAAAATCCCGGTCTTCGGTCGCAAGCAGTGCATCAACTAAAATTTCTGGGAACTGATCACGACGCAAGAACAGACGCTGCTCATCTTGATCTTTCTCCAGCATCCCCAACATCTTCGGTTCTAAGCGTAAGTAACCAAGATCGCCTCGGGACTCTAAAGACTGAATACGCTGTAAGCCAGAGTCTGAAAAATGGAGCATCACGTGACGATCCGGCTCAGGACCATCGGCAAACTCGAATGGACGACGAATCAATTCAATCCGAGTGGAAGAAGAGGAATATTCGCCTGGGTAACGAGGTTGACTCACTTTACGGTAATTCAACACATCTAACTCGTTGCGCAGCTCTTGGATAGTGATATTCTCACCAGGACTTAGGTTCAAGATACGGGCATAAACCACCGTTGGCAGCTCAAACAGCTGACCTTCAAAGCGTTCTTTAACCACACTATCTAAGTAAATCCCCACAAACAGCAAAACAGCGGCAAGCGCAACACCGGCTTTCCAGCTAAATGACCACAAAACTTTCAGCCACGAACGTTTCTCGTTAGCCGGCTTTTTACTCGGTGTGCGTCGAGTCAGTTTTGTCGTTCCTTTATTGGTTGTACTTTTCTTCGCTGGCGCTTTTTTCGCGCTAGGCTTCTTGCTGTTAGTCATTATTCAATTGTCTTTTTGTTTTCGTAGTTGCTACATGATTGGCAGGATCATCTGGCCAAACGTGTTTTGGGTAGCGCCCTTTCATCTCTTTTTGAACGTCTTTATAGCTTCCGTTCCAGAAAGCCGCCAAGTCAGACGTCACTTGCAGCGGACGTTGTGCTGGCGAAAGCAGTTCAAGTACCAAACGCTTACGACCAAGTGCTACCGTAGGAGAGCCACTCTCACCAAATACCTCTTGCATACGCACCGATAGTTTCGGCTCATGGCCATACTGGTAACGGATACGCTTCTTTGAACCTGTCGGCAGTTGGTAATGCTCTGGTAACCATTCATCCAGCTGTTGATTGAGTGGCCAACCTAATCGAGCGTTCAGCGCTTCGACCAAGTTTATCTTGCTCAAATCGTTAACCGAACTGACGGACGTCATGTACGGCTCTAACCACTCTTCTAATGAATCCAACAAACTGGCTTCATCAAACATTGGCCATGATTGCTCGGGTAACCATTCCACCGCACAACGAACCCGAGCCAACAAGCTCTCCGCTGTCGGTGTCCAGTTTAGACTCTGTAAGCCCTGGCGGCGGACATACGTGAGTAAAGCTTGTGTCATTTTTTCTTTGCCAGGGCTTGGCAACGGCTCGCGTTCAACCACCAGCTGACCGAGTTTTGTTTGTCGCTCAGCCATTAGACGCCCTCTTTTTTCATCCCAGTCTACAACTTCTTCAGACGAAAATAGCGCTTCAAAGGTCGCTCGCAATATATTGACATCCAATTCACATGCCGAATGAATTTGACTGGAGTTAGAATGAGAACGCATTAAGTCAACGGCAACCAAATACTCACAGCCACCTAGCATGTCTTCCTGACGACATTCTGCACCATGACCATTAGCCAAAGTAAATCGCCCAAATTGATTTGTGCGCTGCTGCGCAATGCGATCTGGAAATGCCAAACTTAACACCAGCGGTAATGCTTCTTCATCCACGCCTTTCAGGTCAAATACCGTATCCAATTTGTACGCTAGAGATTGAGCACGCTTGAACAACAGCGACTTTTTTGGATGAGTACCAACAAGCCAACGATGCAAGCTATGAGCGATATTGGTAACGTTTCTCTCTGGCTCTTCAATCAGTGCGACCGCCGCCAAAGCAGCATTTAACATCTTATCACTGTAAGATTGCGCTTTAATTAGCATCGCAGCCGCACGAGGCTCAACGCCTAGTTCATGCGCCTGTTTTCCTTCGGACGTTAATTGCCCTTTTTCCGTCAGTAGTCCCAATGACACCAATAGCTGCTTCGCTTGTTCCAATGACGCGTTAGCGGGAACATCAAGCCACTTGAGATCGTGGATATCACTCGCACCCCAAAAGGCCAGCTCCATGATTAAGCTCGATAGATCGGAATGCAAAATTTCAGGTTGGGGAACCAGAGGTTGCTGCTTGAACTGGCTTTCAGAATAAAGACGAACACAAATGCCCTCTTCGATCCGCCCTGCTCGTCCTGCACGCTGAATCGCTGAAGACTGTGCAATGCGTGTTTGCTCTAAGCGTGTTAAACCGTTTTTCAAATCAAACCGGGCAATGCGTTCGAGCCCGGAATCAACCACAAGGCGAATGCCTTCAATCGTTAGTGAAGTTTCTGCGATGTTGGTCGCGAGTACGACTTTACGCTTGCCGTGTTCTGCCGGCGTGATGGCTTTTTGTTGCTCAGTAAAGCTCAGTTGCCCATAAAGCGGACACACTTCAATATCATCCGCCAAATGAGATAAACGTTCTTCGACTTGTTTAATGGCCCCAACGCCCGGTAGGAAAGCCAACAAAGAGCCGGATTCTTTATTCATAAGGCTTTCTATCGTTTGGGCCATACTCGTAGGTAAATGATCATTCACACCTAACGGTTGGTAACGCATTTCTACGTCGAAACTGCGTCCTTCTGATTCAATGTAACTGGCTTCCGGCAACAACGACTGTAAGGCTTGTTGATCAAGCGTTGCCGACATTACCACCAGCTTGAGATCGTCTCGCAATGCCTCTTGAACTTCTAAACTGAATGCCAAAGCGGTATCGGCATGAATACTGCGTTCATGAAACTCATCAAAGATCAGCAGATCAACACCATCCAGTTCAGGGTCAGTTTGAATCATCCGAGTCATGATCCCTTCGGTCACGATCTCCAACTGCGTTGCAGAACTTACCTTTGCCTCGCCACGAACTCGATAACCCACGCGTTGACCAACTTGTTCTCCCAATTGCTCAGCAAGATAACGGGCAATGTTACGCGCCGCGAGTCGTCTTGGTTCGAGCATGATGATTTTTCCAACAACCGAATGGTTTAAGAGGAGCTGTAAAGGGAAGTAGGTCGACTTACCGGCACCAGGCGCCGCTTTTAAGATCACTTGATGTTGATTTTTGACCGCCGTCAGCAACTCAGGCATCACGGCTTCAATCGGCAATTGTGACAAAGGAAATACCTTATGGTGTAATGGTGGCAACATTGTACATAAAAAAATTTTTGTCTAAATAAGCAAATGCATTTCACACCCGCTTTAGAGTCCGCCACTCTACTCAAACGCTATAAACGCTTTCTTGCCGATATCGAACTCGATACCGGTGAAGTTCGTACTGTCCACTGCGCAAACACTGGCGCTATGACAGGTTGTGCGACACCCGGAAACAAAGTTTGGTTTTCCACTTCCGACAACCCGAAACGAAAATATCCCAATAGTTGGGAGTTGAGTGAAACCGAACAAGGCCACCGCATTTGTATCAATACCGCGCGCGCCAACCAATTAGCCGTTGAGGCTATTGAAAATAATGTCATTTCAGAGCTTTGTGGTTATGACACACTTCAAACTGAGGTGAAATACGGTAATGAAAATAGCCGAATTGATATCTTGCTCAGCGCAGACAACAAGCCAAAGTGCTATATAGAAGTGAAAAGCGTCACTCTTCTTGATGAGACCGACTCTATTGGACAAGGATACTTCCCAGATGCGGTCACGACTCGGGGACAAAAGCACCTGAGAGAGCTCACAGAAATGGCACAAAATGGAAGTAGAGCCATACTTTTATTCACTGTTTTACATTCAGGTATTGAAAAAGTATCCGCGGCGCACCATATAGACGCGAAATATTCACTATTACTCAAACAAGCACAAGACGCTGGAGTGGAAGTTCTCTGCTACAAAGCTGAACTGAGCGATACTGGAATGAAGCTGATTTCCGCTATTGATTTTATCAATTAAGAGAAAAAATGATGTCGTCTTCACATTGACGATAACTTTGCGATTCAGTATTTGCTTGCACCGCCTCTTTTTGCTATAGATACCCGCCTTAAATTGACTGCGTAGCAGTTGACTAGGTGTAAGTAGGAGATGCTGTATGCCAGAATCAAAGAAGAAAACGATAGGCATCCTAGCCATTGCCGGCGTGGAGCCATATCAGGAAAAACCTGGTGAAGAGTACATGTCACCAGAGCAGGTTGAACACTTTACGAAAATCTTAACAGCTTGGCGCGACCAGCTGAGAGCTGAAGTGGATCGTACCGTTCACCACATGCAGGACGAAGCAGCAAACTTCCCAGATCCAGTTGACCGCGCCTCTCAAGAGGAAGAGTTCAGCCTAGAACTGCGTAACCGCGACCGCGAACGCCGTTTGATCAAGAAGATTGAAAAGACTTTGGATAAAATCAAAGAAGACGATTTTGGCTTCTGTGAGTCTTGTGGCGTAGAGATTGGCGTTCGCCGTCTTGAAGCACGTCCAACCGCTGACCTATGTATTGACTGTAAAACACTTGCAGAAATCAAAGAGAAGCAAATGCAAGGTTAATCAACCAAGCATTATGATTATTGAAGGGAGCTCAGGCTCCCTTTTTGTTTTGACTACCTTTGCATCCCATTTGTTTACTAAATTCGAGATACACGCATGACACGCTATGTAGGTCGATTCGCCCCATCTCCTTCTGGTCCTTTACATTTTGGTTCACTGATTGCCGCTCTTGGCAGCTATTTTCAAGCGAAAGCACACAACGGAACCTGGTTAGTACGTATTGAGAACTTGGACCCACCAAGAGAAATGCCAGGTGCGGCGCAACTTATCCTAGATGCGCTCAAAGCCTATCAGCTGCATTGGGATGGAGAGGTGGTATACCAGAGTGAACGTCATGACCTTTACCAAGCCCAAATAAACACATGGCTCGAAAATGGTGAGGCCTATTATTGCCAATGTACTCGAAAGCAAATTAAAGAGCATGGCGGGTTTTATCCTGGCACTTGCCGCGATAAAAACTTGAAAGACGGCGCGATTCGCCTAAAAATGACCAAGCCTGTCGCTCATTTCTTCGATCAGAAGCGTGGAACAATTAAGATTCCAGAGCAACTCGTTAATGAAGATTTCATTATTAAACGTCGAGATGGATTATTTGCTTATAATCTTGCGGTAGTATTGGACGACATCGACCAAGGCGTCACAGAAGTCGTGCGTGGTGCAGACTTAATCGAGCCAACAGGGCGTCAAATCAGTCTGTACCAGATACTTGGGCAGCCTGAAGTCAGCTACTTGCATTTACCATTGGCGATGGACAACAACGGCAATAAACTGTCGAAACAAAATCACGCGACGGCTATTGATATAGAGACACCAAAGCCTACTCTATTACGCGCCATGACATTTTTGGGCTTCGAGATACCGGAAGCCATAAAAGCGGCCAACATAGAAGAGATTCTTCGTTGGGGCTGCGAAAACTGGCGCTTGGAACAGCTTCCAACAGAGATCGAGATCACACCGTGATTCTCAAATGGCATTGTGTAGGCTATCATTAGCCGCAAATTAGGCCCTAGAGGCGCAAAAACTAACCAAAGCAAGATTGGACTAAACCCAGTTATTGCCAGATGCACATGAATACAAACGACTATACACCAAGCGAACCTGCCACTATTCCAGAGCTCGCTCTCAATGTAATAACTCGTGAAGAGCACAACATTTCGCGTAAGCAGATCAGTGATAATGCACTGAAGGTACTGTACCGTCTAAATGGTGCTGGTTTCGATGCTTTTCTTGTGGGTGGCGGGGTTCGAGACTTACTGCTTGGACAGAAACCAAAAGATTTTGACATTGCGACCAACGCAACGCCGGAACAGATCAAACAGCTATTTCGTAACTGCCGTTTGATTGGTCGCCGCTTCCGCTTGGCTCACATTATGTTTGGCCGGGACATCATTGAGGTTGCGACATTCCGTGGTCACCACCAAGAGCAAAAGAATAAGAGCATCTCTCAGCAATCGAAAGAAGGAATGCTGCTGCGGGACAATGTCTACGGCACCATCGATGAAGATGCTGAGCGCCGTGATTTCACGATTAACTCGATGTACTACAACATCGCGGATTACTCGATTCACGACTACGCACGTGGTATTGAGGATTTAGAAGATCGCCTCATTCGGCTGATTGGCGATCCAGAAACACGCTACCGTGAAGACCCAGTACGTATGTTGCGTGCAGTTCGCTTCGCGGTAAAGTTGGACTTTGATATTGAAGAAGACACCGCGGCACCAATCGAACACATGGCACCGTTGCTCGGTGACATTCCGTCAGCGCGTCTTTTTGAAGAGTCACTCAAGTTATTGCAATCCGGTCATGGCTTAGAAACCTACCACCTACTGCGTGAGTACAACCTATTCCAGCAACTCTTCCCGACGATTGCAGCGCACTTCACGGAAGATTACTCCTCTTACACAGAGCAAATGTTGGATCTCGTGTTGGATTCTACTGACATGCGCATCGAAGATGGGAAACGCATCAATCCAGCATTTATGTTTGCTGCAATGCTGTGGTACCCACTGTGTGCGAAAGCCGATGAACTGATGGAAGAGCGCAACCTAGGCCATTACGACGCTATTATGGAAGCGAGTAACATCATTCTTGATGAACAAGTTCGTACAATTGCCATTCCAAGACGCCACACCGCAACCATTCGCGAGATTTGGCAGTTACAGCTTCGTCTTCCACGACGCAACGGTAAGCGTGCATTCCGTCTTATGGAGCTCAATAAATTTAGAGCTGGCTTTGATTTTCTTGAAATGCGCGGTGAAATTGAAGGTGGTGACACTCAGAAGCTTGCCAAGTGGTGGGAAACTTTCCAAAATGCAGGCCGAGAAATGCGTCAAGCAATGGCTGCCGACCTAGACGGTCAATCACCGAAGAGTGGTCAGCGCCGCCGTAAAACCTATCGCAAGAAAAAGAGTAAGCCTAAGTCATGATCACAGCGTACATTGCGGTAGGCAGTAACTTGGCTGATCCTGTCAGCCAAGCGAAGCAAGCGATTGAAGCGTTAAAAACGCTGCCTAAATCAGAATTTGTTCAGGCTTCTTCGCTATACAGCAGCACGCCAATGGGACCACAAAACCAACCGGATTACATTAATGCGGTTGTGTCGATTAACACCAGTTTGACGCCTCTTGAATTGCTCGATTGCACACAAGCCATTGAGCAAGAACAAGGGCGTGTCCGTAAAGACGAACGTTGGGGACCAAGAACCTTGGACCTCGACATTGTTCTTTATGGCAATGAGGTGATTAATTCCGAGAGGCTGATCGTTCCTCATTATGGAATGAAAGAGCGTGAATTCGTACTCTACCCTCTTGCGGAAATTGCACCAAGTTTACAACTCCCCGATGGGACCGAGGTCTCTAAACTACTGGAACAAGTAGATAGAAACGGCCTCAGTATCTGGCAGTCATAGCCAACTCCTAGTAAGGATAAAACCATGAAAAAAATGACCATCAACGACCTAATCAAGTGGAAGCAAGAAGGTCGTAAATTTGCTACTTCAACCGCTTATGATGCGAGCTTTGCCCAACTGTTTGAAAGCCAAGAAATGCCAGTACTTCTTGTTGGTGATTCTCTAGGTATGGTTTTGCAAGGTCACAACGATACTCTGCCAGTAACGGTCGATGATATCGCTTACCATACTCGTTGCGTACGCGCAGGTAGCCCAAATTGTTTGTTGATGGCTGACATGCCATTCATGAGCTACACCACGCCAGAGCAAGCTTGCGAAAATGCGGCTACACTGATGCGTGCGGGTGCCAATATGGTGAAAATTGAAGGTGGTGACTGGCTAGTCGACACTGTAAAAATGCTCACTGAACGCTCGGTTCCAGTTTGTGCTCACCTTGGTTTAACTCCTCAAGCCGTGAATATTTTTGGTGGTTACAAAGTTCAAGGTCGCGATCAAGAAAAAGCGGACCGCATGGTGAAAGATGCGTTAGCACTGCAAGAAGCAGGCGCTCAAATCGTCTTACTAGAGTGCGTGCCTGCTGAGCTTGCTGAGCGTATTACGCAAGTGCTCGACGTGCCTGTTATCGGTATTGGAGCTGGTAACGTGACAGATGGTCAAATTCTCGTGATGCATGATATGTTCGGTATCTCTGCCAACTACATGCCGAAATTCTCCAAAAACTTTCTTGCTGAAACAGGTGATATGCGCAAAGCCGTTGCTAAATACATTGAAGATGTAGCCAACGGTGTATTCCCAGACGACGCTCATACCATTGCCTAGAGGATAAATGCATGCAAACTTTTGCGGAAATCTCAGCAGTTCGTGAACACCTTAAAACCTTTAAACGTGAAGGTCGTAAAATTGCGTTTGTCCCAACCATGGGCAACCTTCACGAAGGTCACTTAACTTTAGTGCGTAAAGCACGCGAATACGCTGATATCGTTGTCGTAAGCATCTTTGTTAATCCGATGCAGTTTGATCGTGCAGACGATTTAAATAATTACCCGCGTACGCTAGAGGAAGACTTAAGCAAGTTAACCTCTGAAGGGGTCGATGTGGTATTTACGCCGACACCAGAAGTTATCTATCCTGAAGGGCTTGATAAACAAACGTTTGTTGATGTTCCGGGTCTATCGACTATTTTAGAAGGGGCTTCACGCCCTGGTCATTTCCGTGGCGTCACAACCATCGTAAACAAGCTATTTAACATCGTTCAGCCAGATGTGGCCTGTTTTGGTGAGAAAGATTTTCAACAACTTGCTGTTATCCGCAAGATGGTTGTCGATCTTGCGATGGACATTGAAATCATCGGTGTACCAACCGTACGTGAAATGGACGGTTTAGCAATGAGCTCACGTAATGGTCTGCTTACACTTGACGAACGTCAACGTGCGCCAGTACTTGCTCGTACAATGCGTTGGATCAGCAGTGCCATTCGTGGCGGCCGTGATGACTACGCATCGATCATCGAAGATGCGAGCGACCAACTGCGAGCTGCAGGTTTGCACCCTGATGAGATCTTCATTCGTGATGCTCGTACATTACAAGTGATCACACCAGAAACGACACAAGCCGTCATTCTGATGTCTGCGTTCTTAGGCAAAGCTCGTCTTATCGATAACCAAACGGTAGATATGGTTGTCGAAGCGAAGGAAGAAGCAGAGTCTAGTAATACAAACTCAGAGAGCGCAGAGTAAGCTCTGAGCCATCAAGACGTAAAAAGGTCGACTCTTAGTCGACCTTTTTTATTTTCTACGTATAGACGCAATCTAACCCTTCAGGGCGTGTTTTAAACCGCTTGTGCAGCCACATCCACGCTGGAATATCACGTTTTATCATTTTCTCAAGCTCTTGGTTCAAGATACTTGCCGCTTTAATCGCATTACGCCTCTCGAAACGCTCACTGATATCTTTTCCAATATATAACGTGTAATGGTGATTCTTGCTCACTGTGACGCCAGATATGACCGCACACTTTGTTGCGTCTATAAGCACACTAGAGCCCACGGTACTCGCGGCTTGTTCAACAGCAAAGAACGGCGCAAAAACAGAATGGCTGACGCCATAATCATGGTCGGGCAAATACCACAGTCGATGACCATTTTTCAGAACTTTGAGCATTGATTTCACGTCTTTTCGATCAATCATTTGATGCCCAAAACGAGTTCGACCTCGATGTTGAATAAACTCATAAGCAGGGTTCGAATTTGGGCGATAAACGCCATAACCTTTGGCAAACTGGCTAAAAATACGAGCGGTTATCTCCAAGTTTAAATGGTGACTGCACACCACCAACACACCACGGCCATTCTTTTCCTCAGCGAGTAAACGATCTTTTCCAACAATAGAGGTTATCCGACGTATCCGCCAATCTGGCCAAAACCAGGCGATCCCCGTTTCGATGATCGCCATTCCCGTATATTGAAAGTTTTTTCGTACTACGTCCTTACATTGCCAGTCCGTAAAATCAGGGAAACACAGCTGGAGATTACGCAGAGCGATCTTGTGTCGGCGCTTCATTACATGCATCGCAACACAACCGATGTTTCTACCTAAGATTCGCAATACTATGTATGGCAGTACATTAACAAGAATCGCTAAAGATCCAAATGCCAGCCATACAGACCAATATTTGGGCTTAAGTAACTGATAGGAGAAAGGCGGCGGCGGGACAATATTCATAGGGTCACTCATTTATTACAAATGATTGAAACCTATCATGATAAAAACTGAATGATTGTATGGGTATGTATTGTTATGCATGCCAAAGAGCAGCATGATTCGCTGCTCTTTGTTGTGTGGGAGAGTCTTAGCTTCTTAGCCCAATACCTTTCGTTACTAAGTAATGAGCAACGGCATACAGCGCTATCACAAACACCGCAAGCACACTGAATGAGGTGACAATACCCACATCCGATACGCCTAAAAAACCATAACGGAACGCATTCACCATGTAGACGATTGGGTTAATCTTAGAGACACCTTGCCAAAATTCAGGCAGTAAGCTGATGGAATAAAAAACACCACCCAAGTAGGTTAACGGGGTCAACACAAATGTAGGAATGATCGAAATATCATCAAACGTTTTTGCATAGACCGCATTGATCAACCCGCCTAGAGCAAATACAACGGATGTCATGAAGACGGTCGCAACAATAATGCCCCAGTGTTCAACTTGCAGATCCACAAACAATAGAGACACACAGGTAACAATAGCGCCTACTAACAAACCTCGAGTCACACCGCCCATTACGTATCCAGCAATAATCACGTAATTTGGCACCGGTGCCACCAGCAGCTCTTCAATGTTCTTCTGTAGTTTTGCACTAAAGAACGAAGACGCCACATTCGAGTATGAATTGGTGATCACCGACATCATGATCAAACCTGGAACTATGTACTCCATGTAGCTAAAGCCGCTCATCTCACCGATTCGAGAGCCAATTAGATTACCGAAAATGATGAAATACAGTGTCATTGTGATTGCAGGCGGAACTAAAGTTTGCACCCAAATGCGCGTAAAACGGGTGATCTCTTTGCTCAGCAAGCTACGAAATGCCGTCCAATATAAACCGTACATTTACTTACTCCCTTCTCTTACAATGCTGACAAACAACTCTTCCAGTCGGTTGGCTTTGTTACGCATTGAAAGAACTTTAATACCATGCTCTGTTAACTGACTGAACACTGAATTCAATCCTTGGCTTTTATCTAGCTCTATCTCTAAAGAGCCATCAACAATACTTTGTCGATTGACGCCTTCAAGCTCAGGCACCTCGCCTTCAGATTCAATGTCTAGGATAAATGTCTCGACGCTTAACTTACCTAGCAACGCCTTCATGGTGGTGTTTTCGATCAACTCACCTCGGTTAATAATGCCGATATTTCGACACAGCATCTCCGCTTCTTCTAGGTAGTGCGTCGTCAAAATAATCGTAATCCCTTGCTCTTGGTTGATCTCTTTCAAAAATTCCCACATTGAGCGCCGTAGTTCAATGTCCACCCCAGCCGTTGGTTCATCCAAAATGAGCAACTGCGGCTCGTGCATCAAAGCTCGGGCGATCATCAAACGGCGCTTCATTCCGCCAGATAAATTACGGGCACGCTCTTTACGTTTTTCCCATAAATCGAGTTTTTTCAGGTACTTTTCCGCTCGTTCTTTGGCTAATACTTTAGACACACCGTAATAGCCCGCTTGCTGCATCACGATTTGTTCAACAGTTTCAAACTGATTGAAGTTGAACTCTTGTGGCACCAAGCCTAAATTCTGTTTGGCCAACTCAAGGTCGGTATCAATGTCATAACCGAAAACTTTCGTCGTCCCAGAAGTTTTGTTCACTAAGGAAGAGATGATGCCGATCGTGGTCGATTTTCCTGCACCATTGGGACCCAGAAGCGCGTAGAAGTCACCCTTTTTCACTTGGAGACTAATACCTTTTAACGCCTCAAAGCCACCTGCATACGTCTTGCGCAGCTGTTCAATTTCTAATGCGTACATAAGGTCTTGATTGCCGTTTGTTTGTGATTACTAATACCGACTCGATGTTTATCAGCGGTTTACTACGAAATCGCCTTGGGTATTGTACTGGAGGTCCATCAGTTTATCGTTGAATAACGATGATTACAATTAAACCTTTCGATAATGTTGGAAATATAGTCCCTATCAACGTAAAGGTTATCTGCAAGTAAGGAAAAGTTAGGGAATAAAAAACGCAACAGAGCGCTGTTGCGTTTTTAACGATCAGAGTGATTACGCCGTTATACGCTGATACTGGTCCGCCTCGACATGTGCTACCGCCGCATTTAATGCTTCATAACGGAATTGGTACATATTGTCATTTGGGACAAGATCAATGACGTGGAACTTTTCTAGCTGTTCTCGTGTTCGCTCATTCGGGCATAATAAATACACGGCACAATTGGCATCGAGAGCATCCTTAATCGCATTCTCTAACGCCAAACCGACGGTCACATCAATCATTGGTACATCCGTAAGATCGAGAATCATCACGTCATAGTCCGAAATACTAGAGTGCTGACGTGAAATGGCTTTAGAAACACTAAAGATCATCGGACCGGAAAGATAAAAGAACAGCACTTTACCATTAGCACGATCCAACAAACCACGCTCGCTGTCAGTCAGCGGCACATCATCTTCATCCGCGTCGCTGATTGCTTTTACTTGTCTCGCCTGCTCTCGGCTCAGACGCTCAATGATAATAATGTTGGAAATAAAGACGCCCAAGCCCACGGCAACGATAAGATCAACGAACACTGTGAACAACATAACGCCATACATGACCGCCATTCCGGAAAAGCTAACCTTGTGTGCTCGTTGAATAAAACTCCAATCCAAAATGTTAAAGCCGACATATACTGCAATGCCAGCCAACACAGCCATTGGGATCGGCTCCGTTAATCCACCCGCAACCAATACGACCAATGCAAGCATAAGTGCACGAATCACACCGGACAATGGCGAACGAGCCCCAACTTGAATGTTAGTCACCGTGCCCATCGTTGCGCCCGCGCCAGGTAGTGCACCGAACAAGCCTGAGATCATGTTGGCAAGGCCTTGGCCTCGCAGTTCTTTGTCTGAGTCGTGCTCTTTACGAGTCAAGGAGTCACCGATAACCGCCGTCAACAAAGTATCGATACAGCCTAAGGTGCCGAGCACCAACGCATCAATAACCATCTCAACAAACATATCTGGATCAATATGAGGCGCAACGAGAGAAGGCAATCCAGCCGGGATTTCACCGATACGACGAATGTCTTCAGTATCGAAGAGCATCACAGACAATAAAGTCACCGCAACCAACGCCACGAGTTGCGCTGGTACATATTTTCGATATTGCTTAGGGAAGAAAAAGAGAATACCCAAAGTCAGTAGACCTAAAAACAGTTCACTGAACTTAAGGTTAGAAATGGTATCCGGCAAAGCAGATAATGTTCCGAGCACTCCTCCAGAAGGCGCGGCATGCCCCATCAAAGGTGATAGCTGCAAAATGATAAGAATCACGCCAATCCCTGACATAAAGCCCGAAATCACGCTATAAGGCATCAAGGTAACGTATTTACCCAGTTTTAACGTCCCTAATAGGATTTGGAACGCGCCAGCCATCATAACAACCGTGAAGGTCATGGCCATGCCCGTTTCTGGATACTTCGCCATCATACTGGTTAATACAGCGGTCATGATTACCGTCATTGGCCCTGTTGGTTCTGATATTAACGTATTAGAACCACCAAACAACGAAGCAAACAGACCGACCATTATTGCGCCCCAGAGGCCTGCTTCTGCCCCTGCACCGGATGCAACACCGAACGCTAACGCCAAAGGAAGAGAGATAATCGCTGTGGTTACCCCGCCAAATACATCCCCTTTGAAATTAATATCTTCAAAACGACTACCGAACACTGCTGATTTCCCTGCATTCAATTTTAAAAAGTAAAATGTCATTACTTTAACGAGCCAGGCGAAAATTTAAACCATAAATAGATTAAGGCTAAATTCACACCACAAATAATTAGGCCTAATTTTACGTTTTTATTGATGAAAACTAGTCAGATGAGTCCTGTCTGACGAATATTTAACGAGATCGAAATTGTAACATTGTGTATAGTTACAAAACTGATCGCTTGCATGTTCATATAAGCGGCAGCGCTTTTGTCTTTTAAGGGAAGTAGTTTGCAAGATGCCGGAAATTAAACAGTTATTTGAAAACAATTCAAAATGGTCTCAAGAGATCAAATCTGATCGACCTGAATACTTCGCAAAACTCGCAGAGGGTCAAAAGCCCGATTTTCTTTGGATTGGCTGTTCTGATAGCCGTGTCCCTGCCGAGCGACTAACCGGACTATACTCGGGTGAACTATTCGTTCATCGGAATGTTGCAAACCAAGTCATCCATACTGATCTCAACTGTCTGTCCGTCGTTCAATACGCCGTAGACGTTCTTAAGGTTAAGCACATCATTGTCTGTGGACACTATGGCTGTGGTGGCGTAAACGCTGCCATTGATAACCCTAAGCTAGGTCTTATTAATAATTGGCTGTTACATATAAGAGATATCTATTTCAAACACCGCACTTACCTAGATCAAATGCCGCAGCAAGATCGAGCGGATAAACTAGGCGAGCTTAATGTTGCAGAGCAAGTGTACAACTTGGGTAACTCAACCATCCTGCAAAACGCTTGGGAGCGTGGGCAAGATGTTGAAATTCATGGCGTGGTATACGGCATTGAAGATGGTCGTTTAGAGTACTTAGGCATTCGTTCTAACTCTAAGGAAACCGTAGAAGCGTCTTATCAGAAAGCCCTTTCGACGATTCTAAATACAGACAATAAGCTGCTTTGTCGCTAAGCTACATCTAAAAGTTGAACAAAAAACGCCCATCTAAGATTGGCGTTTTTTTATATTTTTAATGCTGCTCTCAATGATTATTCTTGAGGTACAACTTTACCGATGTATGGTAAGTGGCGGTATTTCTGCGCGTAATCAATACCCACACCAACGACAAACTCATCTGGGATTTCGAAACCAATCCAATCCACAGGAACATTCACTTCACGACGAGATGGTTTATCTAGGAGCGTACAAATCGCGATAGACTTCGGCTCACGCAGCGATAAGATCTCACGGATTTTATTTAGTGTGTTACCTGTATCAATGATGTCTTCAACAAGCAAAATGTCTTTGCCTTTGATGTCATCATCCAAATCTTTCAAGATACGAACGTCACGTGAACTTTCCATTGTGTTGCCGTAGCTTGACGCTGTCATAAAATCAACTTGGTGAGTCAGTTCGATAGCACGTGCCAAGTCTGCCATAAATACAAATGAGCCACGCAATAAGCCTACCAACACAAGATCTTCACTACCTTGATAACGCTCTGTAATTTGTTTGCCTAATTCACGAACTCGTTCCTGAACTTCTTGCTCAGAAATCATGACTTCTATTGTATGTTTCATACTGTGCTCAATCTAATTTGTGGGTTGAGGTAAGTCGCACGCAAACGATCACCTAATCTTACGGCGTGTAGTGTATCACCACGTTCATTGGGTTGAAAGTCACATCCTGTTGCCAAAAAATCTTGGAAGAAGGTCTTAGTTTTATAAAGTTCATAGCTAAATTTATCAATAATAATGACATTACTGTATATAAATTGTTCTACAGATGTTGACCTTGTTGATATGCACCATTACACTCATCACTGCTTTAAGCAACTATTAAAATAATCAATTAGGGGGTTACCCCCAATATCAACTCAAATGGCAAGGAAAATGGATATGGACTCAATTGCAAAGAGACCTAGAACTAGGCTTTCCCCGATCAAACGTAAGCAACAGTTAATGGAAATCGCATTGGAAGTGTTTGCGCGCCGCGGCATCGGTCGTGGTGGTCACGCAGATATCGCAGAAATTGCTCAAGTTTCTGTGGCGACCGTTTTTAACTACTTCCCGACTCGTGAAGACTTAGTGGATGAAGTACTCAACCACGTCGTACGTCAGTTCTCGAACTTCCTATCGGATAACATTGACTTAGACTTACACGCACGTGAAAACATCGCCAATATTACTAATGCAATGATCGAGCTTGTCAGTCAAGACTGTCACTGGCTAAAAGTTTGGTTCGAGTGGAGTGCTTCAACACGTGACGAAGTATGGCCATTGTTTGTTTCAACTAACCGTACTAACCAGTTGCTGGTACAAAACATGTTCATTAAAGCGATTGAACGTGGCGAAGTGTGTGACCAGCACGATTCAGAACACTTGGCAAACTTGTTCCACGGTATTTGTTACTCACTGTTTGTCCAAGCGAACCGTGCAAAAAGTGAAGCGGAACTTAAGCACCTTGTTAGTTCATACTTAGACATGCTTTGCATTTACAACCGTGAACACTAAAGCTTAACTCGCAATATATGTCAGCCCACCGTTTGGTGGGCTTTTTATTGTCTTCTGTCAGCTAAGAACACATTTATATTCCTAACTAACAAGCATAAAAAAACCGCTGCAATGCAGCGGCTTCTATCATTCAGTCAGAAAAAGCTTACTTCTTCTTAACTGCTTTTTTGTTTGGCAGGTCAGTGATTGAACCTTCAAATACTTCAGCAGCTAGACCTACAGACTCGTGTAGAGTTGGGTGAGCGTGGATAGTCAGAGCGATATCTTCTGCATCACAGCCCATCTCAATTGCAAGGCCGATTTCACCAAGTAGTTCACCACCGTTAGTACCAACGATAGCACCACCGATTACGCGGTGAGTTTCTTTGTCGAAGATTAGCTTAGTCATACCGTCTGCACAGTCAGATGCGATTGCACGACCTGATGCTGCCCATGGGAATGTCGCCACTTCGTACTTGATGCCTTCTTCTTTCGCTTCTTTTTCAGTCTTACCAACCCAAGCTACTTCTGGCTCAGTGTACGCAATTGAAGGGATAACTTTAGGGTCGAAGTAGTGCTTCTTACCAGAGATAACTTCAGCAGCTACGTGACCTTCATGCACACCTTTGTGAGCAAGCATTGGTTGACCAACGATATCACCGATCGCGAAGATGTGAGGAACGTTAGTACGCATTTGCTTATCAACGTTGATGAAGCCACGCTCGTCAATTTCTAGACCCGCTTTTTCACCGTCGATTAGCTTACCATTTGGTACACGACCGATAGCTACTAGAACCGCATCGTAACGCTCAGCTTCAGCTGGCGCTTTCTTGCCTTCCATTGAAACGTAGATACCGTCTTCTTTTGCTTCAACTGCTGTTACTTTCGTTTCTAGCATTAGCTTGAACTTGTCTTTGATACGCTTAGTAAATACTTTCACGATATCTTTGTCTGCTGCAGGAATTACCTGGTCAAACATTTCAACAACTTCAACTTTAGAACCTAGAGAGTGGTAAACCGTACCCATTTCTAGACCGATGATACCACCACCCATGATAAGCAGTTTTTCTGGCACTTCTTTTAGTTCAAGAGCGTCAGTAGAGTCCCAAATACGTGGGTCTTCATGCGGGATAAATGGCAGTTTGATTGGACGAGAACCAGCCGCAACGATTGCGTTGTCAAAGTTAACAACTGTTGGCTCACCTTCGCCTTCTACAAGGATAGAGTTAGGGCCAGTGAACTTACCGTAACCGTTAACTACTGTTACGTTACGCATCTTAGCCATGCCGCTTAGGCCGCCAGTTAGTTGGTTAACAACTTTTTCTTTCCAGATGCGGATTTTGCTGATGTCTGTTTGAGGCTCACCGAACACAACGCCGTGGTCAGCCATCGCTTTCGCTTCTTCAATTACTTTAGAAACGTGAAGCAGTGCTTTAGATGGGATACAACCCACGTTCAGACATACACCGCCAAGCGTGCTGTAACGTTCAACTAGTACAGTTTCAAGACCTAAGTCCGCACAACGGAATGCAGCGGAGTAACCAGCAGGACCAGAACCAAGTACAACAACTTGGGCTTTAATTTCTTTGCTCATTTTGACCTCTTGTAGTCATTATCCCTAACAGGCTGAGTGGGTATCGATTTTTTATGTTTAAGAGAGATTTGTTTTAAACAGTTATTTTCAGACCGCTAACAGTTTACAGAGATGTTAATGGTGTGAAAAGTAAATCAATTTAGCCTGTGAGCTAGACAACAATTCGATTGTGAAAACCCTGAACGAAGCAAGGCTGATAACCAAATTGTCGGTAATTATGATTAGCAGAGGCGGCTAAGTTGCCGCCTCTCATTCATCTAATTTCTATTACAGAACTAGACGACGAATGTCAGATAGACATGAGTTTAGGTAAGTGATGAAGCGCGCACCTTCAGCACCATCGATCACACGGTGGTCGTATGATAGAGATAGTGGAAGTTGTAGACGCGGTTCAAACTCTTTACCGTTCCATACCGGTTTCATCTCTGACTTAGACACACCTAGGATACCAACTTCTGGCGCGTTTACGATTGGAGTAAACGCAGTACCGCCGATACCACCTAGGCTAGAGATAGTGAAACAACCACCTTGCATGTCAGCCGCTGTTAGCTTACCAGCACGTGCTTTCTTAGAAACCGCCATTAGCTCTTCAGATAGCTCGTAGATGCCTTTCTTGTTCACGTCTTTAAATACAGGAACAACTAGACCGTTTGGTGTATCTACCGCGATACCAACATTCACGTATTTCTTCAGAATTAGGCTCTCACCGTCTTCTGATAGAGAAGAGTTGAACGCTGGGAACGCTTCAAGCGCTTTAGCTACTGCTTTCATGATGAACACAAGTGGTGTGATCTTCATGCCAGTGTCTTTCTTCGCTTCAATCGCGTTTTGCTCTTTACGGAATGCTTCAAGAGCCGTGATGTCTGCGTTATCCCACTGTGTAACGTGCGGGATCATTACCCAGTTACGGTGTAGGTTTGCACCAGAGATCTTCTTAATACGAGATAGCGGTTGAACTTCTGTCTCACCAAACTTGCTGAAGTCCACTTTTGGCCATGGTAGTAGACCAAGAGCCGCGCCGTCGCCTTTACCAGATGCTGCTGCACCTGCGCCAGACTCAAGACGCTTAAGTGCATCTTTCACGTAAGCTTGAACGTCTTCTTTTAGGATACGGCTCTTACGACCAGAACCTTTAACCTTAGAAAGATTAACGCCAAATTCACGCGCTAGACGACGAACAACTGGAGACGCGTGAGCATACTCATCGTTTTCTTTGAAATCGCCAGTCGCTGCTGGAGCTGCTGCCGCTGGAGCTTCTGCTTTAGGAGCCGCCGCTGCAGGTGCTGCCGCTTGAGCTGGAGCCGCTGCCGGAGCAGGTGCTGCGCCCGCTACTTCGAATACCATGATTAGTGAGCCAGTAGACACTTTGTCGCCAGCTGCAATCTTGATTTCTTTAACTGTGCCAGCGAATGGTGCAGGAACTTCCATAGAAGCTTTGTCACCTTCAACAGTGATTAGAGATTGCTCTTCTTCCACTGTGTCGCCAACCGCAACCATGATCTCAGTAACTTCAACTTCGTCGCCGCCGATATCTGGAACGTTCACTTCTTTTGCCGCAGACGCTGCTGGAGCTGCTGCCGCAGGAGCTTCAGTTGCCGCTGGTGCTGGTGCTGCTGGAGCGCCTGAACCTGCTGTTTCGAACACCATGATAAGTGAGCCAGTCGATACTTTATCGCCTGCTGCAACTTTGATCTCTTTTAGAGTCCCTGCGAATGGCGCTGGAACTTCCATAGAAGCTTTGTCGCCTTCAACAGTTAGAAGAGATTGCTCTTCTTCGATGCTATCGCCAACGGCAACCATGATTTCAGTAACTTCTACTTCATCACCACCGATGTCTGGTACGTGAACTTCTTTTAGTTCTGCCGCTGCTGCTGGAGCTGGAGCTGCTGCTGGAGCTGCTTCTGCCGCAGGAGCAGGTGCAGCGTCAGCTGCACCCTCGGCTTCGAAAATCATGATTAGAGAACCAGTAGAAACCTTGTCGCCTTCTGCAACTTTGATTTCTTTAACGATACCCGCTTGAGAAGCAGGAACTTCCATAGAAGCTTTATCGCCTTCAACTGTGATCAGAGACTGCTCTTCTTCAACCTTGTCGCCAACGCTTACAAGAATCTCAGTAACTTCAACCTCATCCGCACCGATGTCTGGTACATTAATTTCGATTGCCATTTCTTATCTACCTTCTTAATTAAGCGTATAGCGGGTTTGTTTTCTCTGTGTCGATGTCGAATTTCTTAATTGCTTCTGCAACTACAGATTTCTCAACTTCGCCACGTTTCGCTAGTTCAGTTAGCGCTGCTACTACTACGTAACCTGCGTTCACTTCGAAGTGACGACGTAGGTTTTCACGGCTGTCTGAACGACCGAAGCCATCAGTACCAAGCACTTTGAAAGACTCAGCAGGAATGTATGCACGAACCTGCTCTGCGTAGTTCTTCATGTAGTCAGTTGCTGCGATAGCAGGCTCAGTGCCCATTACTGTTTGGATGTAAGGTACTTTTGCTTCCGCTTCTGGGTGAAGCATGTTGAAACGCTCTGCATCTTGACCATCGCGAGTTAGTTCGTTGAATGACGTTACAGAGTAAACATCAGAAGCAACACCGTAATCTTCGCTTAGGATTTGAGCTGCTTTACGTACTTCATTCATGATAGTACCAGAGCTCATTAGCTGAACTTTCGCTTTGTCGCCAGTGTAAGTTTCTAACTTGTAGATACCTTTACGGATGCCTTCTTCAGCGCCTTCTGGCATTGCTGGCATTGCGTAGTTTTCGTTCATTAGCGTTAGGTAGTAGAACACGTTTTCTTGTTCTGGACCGTACATGCGACGGATACCGTCTTGCATGATTACTGCTACTTCGTACGCGAATGTTGGGTCGTAAGAAATACAGTTAGGAACCGTACCCGCCAAAATGTGCGAGTGACCGTCTTCGTGCTGTAGACCTTCACCGTTCAACGTTGTACGACCCGCAGTTGCACCTAGTAGGAAACCACGTGCTTGTTGGTCACCCGCCATCCACGCCATGTCGCCAACACGTTGGAAGCCGAACATTGAGTAGTAGATGTAGAACGGAATCATTGGTAGGTCGTTTGTCGAGTATGAAGTCGCAGCAGCAACCCATGAAGACATAGCACCTAGCTCGTTGATACCTTCTTGTAGAACCTGACCTGAAGTCGCTTCTTTGTAGTAAGAAACAACGCCACGGTCTTCTGGTGTGTAAGTTTGGCCGTGCGGGTTGTAGATGCCGATTTGACGGAACAGACCTTCCATACCGAATGTACGCGCTTCGTCAGCAATGATCGGAACGATGTTCTTACCAATGTTCTTGTTCTTAAGTAGAACGTTTAGTGCACGTACGAATGCCATAGTAGAAGAGATATCACGCTTCTGTTCTTCTAGTAGTGGCTTGAATTCTTCTAGCTCAGGAACGATGAATTCTTGAGTGAATTTTGGTAGACGCTGTGGTGTGTAGCCGTGTAGCGCTTTACGACGAGCGTGTAGGTATTCGTACTCTTTTGAACCTTCTTCAAGTTTCAGGTACGGAAGTTCTTTCACAGCTTCGTCAGTTAGGATGTCTTGAAGACCTAGACGATCACGTAGGTGTAGTACGTGAGTCATGTCCATCTTCTTAACTTGGTGCGCGATGTTCTTACCTTCAGCCGCTTCACCCATGCCGTAACCTTTAACAGTCTTAGCTAGGATTACTGTTGGACGACCTTTAGTTTCTGCCGCGTTTTTGTATGCCGCGTATAGCTTAGAAGACTCGTGACCACCACGCTTAAGTGCGAAGATTTCGTCATCAGTCATGTCAGCAACAAGTGCCGCTGTCTCTGGGTATTTACCAAAGAAGTGCTCACGTACGTACGCGCCATCTTTAGATTTGAATGTTTGGTAGTCGCCATCGATCGTTTCGTTCATAAGCTGTAGAAGCTTACCAGAAGTATCTTTAGCTAGTAGTGAATCCCAGTTGTTACCCCAGATTACCTTCACTACGTTCCAACCAGCACCTTTGAACAGACCTTCAAGTTCTTGAATGATCTTACCGTTACCCATTACAGGGCCATCTAGACGCTGTAGGTTACAGTTGATTAGGAAACATAGGTTGTCTAGCTTCTCACGCGCAGCGAAAGAGATAGCACCACGTGATTCTGGCTCATCCATCTCACCGTCACCTAGGAACGCGTAAACGCGCTGCTCTGAAGTATCTTTAAGACCACGGCCTTCTAGGTACTTAAGGAAACGAGCTTGGTAGATAGAAGCGATTGGACCTAGGCCCATCGATACTGTCGGGAACTGCCAGAATTCAGGCATCAGTTTAGGGTGCGGGTATGAAGGAATACCTTTGCCGTCTACTTCTTGACGGAAGTTGTCTAGCTGCTCTTCAGTTAGACGACCTTCAACGAATGCACGTGAGTAGATACCTGGTGAAATGTGACCTTGGTAGTAAACTAGGTCGCCACCGTCCTTCTCGTTTGGCGCACGGAAGAAGTGGTTGAAACATGTCTCGTAGAACGCAGCAGAAGACTGGAAAGACGCCATGTGGCCGCCTAGCTCTAGGTCTTTCTTAGATGCACGTAGAACGATCATGATAGCGTTCCAACGAATAATTGAGCGAATACGACGCTCAAGTGTTGTGTCACCTGGGTATGCTGGTTCTTGGTCTGCAGGAATCGTGTTGATGTAGTTAGTTGTGATACCTGTTGGCATATCAACACCGTCTAGACGTGCTTTGTCTAGAACTTGCTCTAATAGGAATTGAGCACGCTCTAGACCTTCTTCACGTACAACTGACTCAAGCGCTTGTAGCCATTCTTGAGTTTCCAGTGCATCTACGTCATGCTTCATATCAGACATGGCGATCTATCCTTCTGTTGGTTGGATCTACTTATTTAAGTAACGCTCTTACGAGTCGTTACCCTGCTGAATTCGACGTAGAGAACGCTCTCGTCGAGACTCTTCTCGAGTCAAATCCAACAATGTTTCTTCGATGTAAGCCAAGTGCGAGTGGGACATTTCTCGCGCCTTTTCAGGCTGACCAGAAACAATCGCATCCACGATATTGGCTCGGTGTTTACTGACTTTCTCGACCGCTTCTGGGCGGCGACATAGTAATTTAAAATTTTGTAGAATATTTTGCTCAAGCAAAGGTGCTAAGCTTCGAACAATGTGCAACAAAACCACGTTGTGCGCGGCTTCGGTCAAAGCGATCAAAAATTGCATCACTTCCGCAGATTCAGCTTCGATATCGTTGTTTGCTTGCTCTTGGCTAATGCGTTCAAGGCAACCTTGAATACGCGCAAAATCTTCTTCGGTACCACGTAAAGCTGCAAAGTAAGCTGAAATTCCTTCCATTGCATGACGAGACTCAAGCACATCAAGCTGGGTTTCAGAATGACTAGACAACAAATTCAACAAGGGATCTGAAAAGCTCTTCCAGATATTCTCACTTACGAATGTTCCGCCACCTTGGCGACGAGTTAACAAACGCTTCGCTTCTAAGCGTTGAATGGCTTCTCGGACTGAAGGACGAGACACATCGAACTGTCTTGCCAGTTCACGCTCTGGAGGCAGTTGTTGCCCCGGAGACAATGTTCCTTCCACTATCAACCTTTCTAACTCTTGTTCGATAACATCAGAGAGTTTTGGCTGACGAATCCTTTGATAAGCCATAATTTATTGTTCTTCTACTCTTGCAGGTAATTGGTAATACCAATTTTAAGTTGGTGCAGAAATTAACATAATTAAAACGCCACTGTCCAGCCGAAAATTGACCTAAATCATAGAACGAGCTTACTTCCAACACTCTGATAACAATCGACTGTTAAAACAGCAATAGAATTGGTATGACCAATTACATAAAGCATACAAATGGGAAGTCGACGTGCTAGCAATTTTGGAAAAGAAATACAGAAAATGACAAAATTATCAGTCTATTTCTTGACCAAAACGGCGTATACGAGCGTAAAAATGTAGTTAACTTTTAACAATCATTAATATTTCTGGTATCAAAAAAAGGCATACCTGATCGTATGCCTTATTTATTTCGCTTTTTTGAATTTACACTTTCGCTACAAATCAACGCTGTATAAGCTGTCTATATTTCACCCAATCAAAGCTTAGACCAGGATCGCTTTTTCTCAAGGGCGCAATATATTGATGACCAGTAATTCGTGGCAAGGTGATTTGAGGATAAGACTGCATAATCACCTCAGTGATCTCTGCAAGTGATTGATATTGCGCTTCTGTGTAGGCAGTAAATTCTGTCCCTTCAAGCTCGATACCAATGGAATAGTCATTACAACGCTCCCTACCCGCGAAACTGGATTGACCGGCATGCCATGCTCTATCGAGAAAAGAAACAAATTGAACAACCTCGCCGTTTCTCTTAATCAAGCAATGTGCAGAAACGCCCATTTTGTGAATAACTTCAAAAAATGGATGTGCGTTTGGGTCTAGCTTGCCAGTGAAGAAGTCCTCTATATATGGTCCACCAAACTGCCCAGGAGGCAAACTGATGTTGTGTACCACCAGTAGAGAGATGTCGTTTGTATCAGAGCGGGCATCAAAAAATGGTGACGGAACATGCTTTGCCTGTGTCAGCCAGCCATTCTCGATAATTGGGCGCATATCAACCTCTCTACTTTGCAAATTAACTGCTGAAATTATTGACACCGGAGAGTATCATCCGTTGCCATCTCCCTTTCAAGACAAGATTTGCGATGAAGAACACACACAACATTCAAGAACGCCTAGAATACCTTAAACAACAACTCCCTTTAGAGATCACTCGCTCTGTCGCTGATACCTTAAAAGAAGATCTAGGTGGCAGTGTCGACGCAGATAACGACATTACTGCATCTTTGATCCCTGCCGATGCGGTTAATACCGCAACGGTTATTACTCGTGAGCATGGTGTGTTCTGTGGTCAAGCATGGGCAGATGAAGTTTTTAAGCAGCTCGGTGGCAAGGTCAGCATTGAATGGCACGTAAAGGACGGCGATAAAGTCGAACCTAACCAAACCCTTTGCACGCTGACAGGCCCTGCTCGTGACTTGTTGACTGGTGAGCGTAACGCAATGAACTTCATCCAAACGCTGTCTGGCTGCGCAACAGTTACCGCAGAGTACGCTGAAAAAATCGCGCATACTGAGTGTCGTCTACTAGACACACGCAAAACCATTCCTGGTCTGCGTAGCGCACTAAAATACGCCGTGACCTGCGGTGGTGGCTTTAACCATCGCATCGGTGTGTTCGACGCTTACCTTATTAAAGAAAACCACATTATTGCTTGTGGTGGTATTACTCAAGCGATCCAAAAAGCGAAAGAGCTCAACCCAGGCAAACCGGTAGAAGTAGAAACGGAAAGCTTAGAAGAGTTGAAACAAGCGATAGACGCCGGTGCCGACATCATCATGCTAGATAACTTCACAAAAGAAATGATGCGTGAAGCCGTAGCGATTAACGCAGGTCGTGCCGCTTTAGAGAACTCCGGCAACATTACGCTAGAGACCATCGCAGAATACGCAGAAACCGGTGTCGATTACATTTCGGTAGGCGCGTTGACTAAGCATCTAAAAGCGATGGATCTTTCGATGCGCTTCAAATAGTTGAAGCAACAAATATAAAATTACTTCAACTAACTCAGTAGGTTGTGAGTAATTCATCATTAAAAAGGGCCTATTGGCCCTTTCTTTTTATCCGCTAAAAAATAGTACTACTCGCAAAACTCTGCATGCGATATGCAACTTTTCACCAAAGAGTTTTATCTCACTCGAGAGCCCATCTCTTCCCCATTTTCAACCCACCTTAACTCTCCATAATCTTTCGCTAATGCAAGAGCATTATTAATTTTTAGGAAAGGGTTAAAAATGAAAAACAGTAAACAGAAAAAACAACAGGGTTTTACTCTGATCGAATTGATGATTGTGGTGGGAATTATCGGTATTCTTAGTGCGTTAGCGATCCCAGCCTATCAAAGTTATGTTTTAAAAACCGAAGCTAATACAGCTGTGAGTGTACCACGAGCACTGACCACCAATATTGATATGTACATTCAAGAAAAAGGGGTTTTCCCTCCTAACTCTGATATTGGTGATGTTGGTGGTGCAACGGACATGAGTGCACTTGGAACACTAAAACTAACCCCAGGTACTGGGGAAGCTGGTGAGTTAGAGTTCGAAATCACCAACACAGAAGCTTCTCTAGCCAACAAAAAGATTACTTTTGCAAGGACCTCTGCGGGTTGGAAGTGTACACATGACACAGGGCAAAACCTAAAAGGTTGTGGCGCAGCAGTAACACCTTAGATGTTAACCAACCTCTCAACCATTCTTCGTCAAAAAGGATTACTGACGTTTTCCCAAGAAGAATCGTTAATAGAGCAAGTCAAAGCTTCTGGCATTTCAATGCCGGAAGCTTTACTCAGTTCTGGATTATTAACATCAAGCGAGCTCGCTGATCACTTAAGTTCTCTCTTTGGTTTGAGTCAGCCCGAGTTATCTCAGTATGAGTACGCTTCGCTTTGTCAACAACTCGGTCTACGTGAATTAATCACTCGACATAACGCACTCCCACTCCAGCGTACGTCTTCAACGTTATTACTCGCCGTTGCCGACCCCACGAACCAACAAGCAGAAGACGATTTCCGCTTTGCCACTGGTTTACAGATTGAACTGGTCTTGGCGGATTTTCGTCAACTCAGCGCGGCAATTCGACGCTTATATGGTCGTTCATTGAGTCACGAGAAGTCCGGATTAAAAGAGATCAACCAAGAAGAGTTAGCCAATCTGGTTGACGTGGGCGCAGATGAAATCGACAACATTGAAGACTTGAGCCAAGACGAATCTCCTGTTAGTCGTTATATCAACCAAATTCTGTTGGACGCTGTGCGCAAAGGCGCATCCGATATCCACTTTGAACCTTATGAAAAGATGTACCGCGTTCGCCTACGCTGTGATGGCATCTTAATTGAAACACAGCAGCCACCAAGCCACTTAAGTCGCCGCTTATCCGCTCGTATCAAAATCCTCTCTAAGCTTGATATTGCAGAGCGACGTTTACCACAAGATGGGCGTATTAAGCTCAAGTTGAATCAAGACACCGCGATTGATATGCGTGTATCCACGCTACCGACTCTATTCGGAGAGAAAATTGTATTACGACTGCTCGACAGCAGCTCTGCGTCACTGGATATCGACAAGCTTGGTTATAGCGAACAACAAAAACAATTGTACTTGGATGCGCTGCGTCGCCCACAAGGCATGATTCTGATGACAGGCCCTACCGGGAGCGGAAAAACCGTTTCTCTGTACACTGGGCTGAGTATTCTCAATAAGCCAGAAATCAACATTTCCACAGCAGAAGATCCGGTAGAAATTAACTTATCGGGCATTAACCAAGTACAAGTACAGCCCAAGATCGGCTTTGGCTTCGCAGAGGCATTACGCTCTTTTCTTCGTCAAGACCCCGATGTAGTAATGGTCGGTGAGATTCGTGACTTAGACACTGCGGAAATCGCCATAAAAGCATCGCAAACCGGTCACTTAGTACTTTCAACCTTACATACCAATTCTGCGGCTGAAACGGTTATTCGTTTATCAAACATGGGCGTAGAAAGCTTTAACTTGGCCTCATCTCTTAGTTTGATTATTGCCCAGCGCTTAGCCCGTAAACTGTGCTCGCACTGCAAACAATCACAAGAGCTTACCGTTCAGCTACAACATCTCGGAATTCAAGCAAGCGACAACATTTTTAAAGCCAATCCCGATGGATGCAATGAGTGTACCCATGGTTATTCCGGCCGAACGGGGATTTATGAAGTGATGCGCTTTGATGAATTTCTTTCCGAAGCGCTTATTAAAGGCGCGTCGGTACATGAACTAGAAAAACTCGCCATCGCAAATGGTATGAGCACGTTACAAATGTCGGGCATAGAAAAACTCAAACAAGGGATCACAAGTTTTAGTGAACTACAGCGCGTACTTTATTTTTAATCCTTTAATCAGCAGTCACCTCTATGAAAAGCACTACACCACAACTTAAAAACTTCCGCTGGAAAGGCATCAACAGT
The DNA here is from genome assembly GCF_024744415.1 of Vibrio sp. RM-41-2B. Taxonomy (NCBI): domain Bacteria; kingdom Pseudomonadati; phylum Pseudomonadota; class Gammaproteobacteria; order Vibrionales; family Vibrionaceae; genus Vibrio; species Vibrio sp. RM-41-2B. The sequence continues at coordinate 143,051 of NZ_JAMQWD010000016.1, forward strand.
TCAGGCAAAAAGACGTCTGGACAAACCCTCGCGATGACAGAAATTGAAGTACGCGAGCGTCTAGACGCACAGCACATCAAGATCAAGAAGTTAAAGAAAAGCAGTATCTCGTTTCTCACTAAACTCAGCCATCGCGTGAAAGGCAGAGACATCACGGTGTTTACCCGTCAAATTTCGACGATGTTGATAACCGGTGTACCCTTAGTTCAGGCTTTAAAATTGGTATCAGAAAATCACAAAAAAGCAGAGATGAAATCCATTTTGATGAGTGTGACACGCGCCGTTGAAGCGGGTACACCCATGTCAAAAGCCATGCGCACTGCAAGTGAACACTTTGACTCACTCTATACCGACCTTATCGCAACAGGTGAGCAATCCGGTAACTTAGCGGAAGTATTCGAGCGCTTAGCCACCTACCGAGAAAAAAATGAGCAGCTTCGTGCGAAAGTGATCAAAGCACTGATTTACCCAGCCATGGTAGTGCTAGTAGCGTTAGGCGTGTCGTTTATCATGCTCACCAAAGTCATTCCCGAGTTCGAAAAAATGTTTGTTGGTTTTGGTGCTGACTTACCTTGGTTTACCAGGCAAGTGTTAGATCTTTCCGCCTGGACACAAAACTGGAGCCCCTTTATAGCACTAGGCTCTATCAGTCTATTCATCTCGGCGAGACTCCTCTCTAAGCGTTCAGATTCTTTTCGCTTAATGCTCAATCGATCTGTGCTTAAATTTCCTGTCCTTGGGCCTGTATTATCAAAAGCCGCTATCGCCAAATTTAGTCGAACACTCGCCACAAGCTTTACAGCGGGTATTCCAATTCTAACCAGTTTAAAAACCACATCAAAAACCTCAGGAAACTTACACTATCAACTCGCCATAGAAGAAGTTTACCGTGATACCGCCGCAGGTATGCCAATGTATGTTGCCATGCGTAATTGTAATGTGTTCCCTGAATTGGTGTTACAAATGGTTATGATCGGTGAAGAGTCTGGTCGACTTGACGATATGCTCAATAAAGTTGCAACGATCTACGAGTTTGAAGTCGATAACACCGTCGACAACCTTAGTAAAATTCTAGAGCCGCTAATTATCGTTTTTTTAGGCATCGTTGTTGGCGGATTAGTGACAGCAATGTACTTGCCAATCTTTAACTTAATGAGTGTATTGGGCTAGAATGAGCTGTTAACTCATTTAAAACAGCATCTTGCTGATTTCACTCATCGCTCAAGAGACAAATATGGAAGTATTCCAGTACTACCCTTGGCTATTCGTTGTGTTTGCCACCATCTTCGGTCTGATCGTGGGTAGCTTCCTCAATGTGGTTATTTATCGACTACCTAAAATCATGGAACTAGAATGGCGACGCGAATGTGCCGAGTCATTTCCTGAATACAAAATAGAACCTCCTAAAGAAGTGCTGACCTTGAGCGTCCCACGCTCCTCCTGTCAGAAGTGCGCAACGCCGATACGTATTCGAGACAACATCCCTGTGATTAGCTGGCTTCTTTTAAAAGGCAAATGCCACAACTGTCAGACAGCCATTAGCGCACGCTATCCACTGATTGAACTGCTCACTGCGTTCTGCTCAGGCTTTGTCGCTTACCACTTTGGTTTTAGTTACTTTACCGTTGCCCTACTCTTTTTCACTTTTATCTTAATCGCCGCAACATTTATCGATCTCGATACTATGTTGTTACCTGACCAATTAACATTACCATTAACTTGGGCTGGCATTGCCTTAGCATTAGTCGAAATAAGTCCTGTTACTCTACAAGATTCTGTCATTGGTGCTATTGCTGGTTACCTATGTCTCTGGTCCGTTTACTGGGGCTTTAAGTTACTTACCGGTAAAGAAGGAATGGGATATGGTGATTTTAAACTACTCGCAGCACTAGGGGCTTGGCTGGGCTGGCAGTCACTGCCGATGATCATTCTACTTTCTTCTGTGGTTGGCATCGTATTTGGCATCATTCAACTACGCTTGCAAAAACAGGGAATTGAAAAAGCTTTTCCTTTCGGTCCTTACTTAGCAATTGCTGGTTGGATAAGCTTAATTTGGGGCGACCAGATTTTAAACTGGTACTTTACTTCAGTTCTAGGAGTGTAAATGGCTTTGGTTATTGGTTTAACAGGTGGTATCGCTAGCGGTAAAACAACCGTCGCGAATCTGTTCAAACAACAATTTAAAATCGATATCGTCGATGCAGACATTGTAGCAAGAGAAGTTGTCGAGCCAGGCACTCCCGGCCTAAACGCGATTATTGAACATTTTGGTCACGATATAGTTCGTGAAGACCAAACTTTAGATCGCGCAAAGCTGAGAGAGAAAATCTTTTCAAACTCAGATGAAAAAGCATGGCTCAACGCACTGTTGCACCCGATAATTCGTGAAAAGATGATCGAAGATTTGCAGCAAGTCACCTCAGAGTATGCGTTACTTGTGGTGCCGTTGCTCGTGGAAAACAAGCTAGACAGTTTGTGTGATCGAGTTCTTGTCGTCGATGTAGAACCGAATACACAGATATCTCGCACGATGAAACGAGACAATGTGAGTGAAGAACAAGCTCGCGCTATCCTTGCCTCTCAAGCATCAAGAGAGCAAAGACTCGCGCTTGCAGACGATGTGGTTAAGAATAATCCAAGTGACCCAGATCTTTTGCTTCAAATCACAGATTTGCACGAAAAGTACCTAGCCATGTGTAAGAAAAATCTGCGAAAATAGGAACGAAACTCACAAAGGCTTATGTCGATGACCACGCACAAATTTGAACATCCGTTAAATGAGAAAACTCGTATTTATCTAAGAGTGGAGTCTCTGCTGCGTCAGGCTCACTTGGCCTCTGGGTTTAGCGAAAATCACCAGTACCAACTGTTTTTCCGTGCGTTATTCGATATGGTTGAAATCTTCGAACAGATCCAGCTAAAAAGTGAACTGGCCAAAGATTTAGAGAAACAACGATTGTCGTACCGCCATTGGCTAAATGTTGATGGCGTCGATCAGGACGCATTAAATACCCTACTACAAGAGATAGATGTCGTTCATAGCCAACTGATGGGTGCAGAGCGTTTTGGTCAAGCACTAAAAGAAGATCGCTTCTTAAGCTCTATCCGCCAACGCTTTAATCTACCGGGTGGTTCATGCTGTTTTGATTTGCCAGCGTTACATTACTGGCTTCACCTACCCATTGAACGCAAAAAGCATGATGCGCAGCAGTGGCAAGCAAGCTTAAGGCCCTTGTCTGATGCCCTTTCATTATGGTTAAAGCTCACTAGAGAGACCGGACATTTTAAAGCTCAAATCGGTCGTACGGGTTTCTTCCAAAGTGACGCTGATGAAGCTAATATTCTAAGACTTCACATCCCAATGGAATATGGCGTTTATCCTATGATTTCTGGCCATAAAAACCGCTTTGCGATCAAGTTTATGTCGTTTGAAAACGGTCAAGCGTGCACACAAGATATTGAGTTTGAACTTGCTGTGTGCAGCTAAGGCGACACTAAGCCTCACCCCCACAATTTAAAATTCAACGCTTTATTGTTCGTATATTGGATAAAAATTCGTAGCAGCAATAGCGCGTTGAATAAGCCATCTTGAATTCATTTAGGTATACTACCCTTTAACACCAATTAGTAATGGGACGCTCAACTATGTCTAAAATTACCATCGTTCAATGCCCACAATGTGGCGCCGACGTAGAATGGGGAGAACAAAGCCCTCATCGCCCTTTCTGCAGTAAACAATGCCAAATGATTGATTTTGGTGAATGGGCAGATGAAGAAAACACCATCCCAGGCGCCCCCGATATGTCCGACAGTGATGGCTGGTCTGAAGACCAGTATTAAATTGAGGCACTAGGGTAAAGGAATATCCTAGGCTCCTTCTTGGGGAGTCTAAATCACGCTCTTTCGTCGCTGTCCAGAGTGACGAATTTTAACCGCAGAGCCCTGTAATCTTTGGTCATCATTTGTCGTCATTCCGAGGAGCCATAGCGACATCAGGAATCTACTCACAGCAAGGATGAAGCTAACAACTTAAACACTTGCATTTTCGACTAGTAGATTCTGAATCACGCTCCTTCGTCGCTGTTCAGAATGACGAATTTTAACCGCGGAGCCCTGTAATCTTTGGTCATCATTTGCCATCATTCCGAGGAACCATAGCGACATCAGGAATCCACTCACAGCAAGGACACTTCTGAAGTTGACGACTTAAACACTAGTGCTTTCGGCTAATAGATTCTGAATCCCGCTACTTCTTCGCTGTTCAGAATGATGAATTTTAACCATTGCGGTCTGCAATCGGTATTCATTCACCCCTTTTCAACTCTGACTATTTTGATGATCTAGCAAAGCTATTTTTATTCGAGCAAGGCGGAAGCGTGGAGAGTATGCCAGTGCATGAGCATCGACAGTACAAGTCGGGTGAAAAGAAAACGAGCAAGCTAATTACGCAAATAAAAAAACGGAGCCCTAAAAGGACTCCGTTTAAGATGAGAACGCTAGTTATAGCATTACTTCTTAGCAAGTTTCTCTTTGATACGAGCAGACTTACCAGAACGCTCACGTAGGTAGTACAACTTGGCACGACGTACTGCACCACGGCGTTTAACTTCGATGCTATCAACGATTGGAGAGTGTGTTTGGAACGTACGCTCAACACCTTCACCGTTAGAGATTTTACGTACAGTGAAAGCAGAGTGTAGACCACGGTTACGGATTGCGATTACAACGCCTTCGAAAGCCTGTAGACGCTCACGGTCACCTTCTTTTACCTTAACTTGAACTACAACAGTGTCACCTGGTGCAAATTTAGGTAGGTCTGATTTCATTTGCTCTTCTTCAAGAGCTTTGATGATGTTACTCATTTTTTAAATTCCTAGAATAAACTGATACTAAATAAATTAGGTTACTTTGCGTTATGTTCACTAATGAACTCAGCAAGTAATTGTTCCTGTTCGTCAGTCAGAGCTAGGTTTTCCAGGAGCTCTGGTCTTCTAAGCCAAGTTCGGCCCAGCGACTGTTTTAGTCGCCATTGACGAATGTCCTTGTGATTGCCTGACATCAGTACCGCTGGTACCTCTTTGTCATCCAATACTTCTGGACGCGTATAGTGAGGGCAATCTAACAAGCCATTTGCAAAAGAATCTTCTTCTGCTGACGCGAAATCCCCTAGTACACCCGGAACAAACCGAGAGACAGAGTCGATTAACGTCATGGCTGGTATCTCACCACCCGTCATCACAAAATCACCAATCGACCATTCTTCGTCGACTTCAGATTGAATGATGCGCTCATCTACCCCTTCATAACGACCACAAATCAGAAGCAAGTTCTCATTCGTTGCCAGTTCTTCCACTCCTTTCTGGTCGAGCTTGCGACCTTGAGGAGAAAGGTAGATGACTTTCGTCTTGCCCGGTGAGGCTGCTTTCGCGGTATGAATGGCATCGCGCAAAGGCTGAACCATCATTAACATACCAGGGCCACCACCGTAAGGTCGGTCATCGACTGTGCGATGTTTGTCGTGAGTAAAATCTCTAGGATTCCAAGTCTCAATCGACAAAAGACCTTTTTTAACCGCTTGACCTGTTACTCCAAAATCAGTAACAGAACGGAACATTTCAGGAAAAAGGCTAATAACGCCAACCCACATGTTTATCTCGCTCTGTAATTTTGGAGATTAGAATCCAGGATCCCAGTCAACTTCGATCCGTTGAGCTTCGCGATCAACATTAATGATCACTTGCTCTTCAAGGAACGGGATTAATCGTTCCTTCTGCCCGAAAGCATCTTTAAGATTTGCTTTAACAACCAGAACATCGTTTGAGCCAGTTTCTAGCATGTCAGTAACGACACCTAGATCGTAACCTTTAGTGGTTACAACTTGCATCCCAAACAATTCGCGCCAGTAGAACTCATCTTCTGACAATTCAGGCAGTACCGCAGGGTCAATAGCAATTTCAAAGTTCGTCATTAGATGCGCGTCTTCACGAACATCCATGCCTTCCAGCTTAGCCACCATACCTTTGTTATGGCGCTTCCAGCTTTCTACTTTGTACTCAACCCACTTGCCCTTTTGGTTAATATACCAAGGGCTGTAATCGAAAATGCTTTCAGCATTGTCTGTGTAGGAAAAAACCTTAAGCCAACCTCGAATGCCGTAAGTAGCACCAAACTTGCCTACAACAATCTTTTCGTTGCTCATTGTTTCTTTACCTTTCATCGACATAAACTAGTTTCTACTTTTCAAGTAAAAAATTAAGCCGCTTTTTGAGCGTCTTTAACTAGCTTAGCAACGCGGTCAGATACAGACGCGCCTTGACCAACCCAGTGGTTAACGCGGTCTAGGTCTAGACGTAGACCTTCTTCTTGACCTTTAGCAGTTGGGTTGAAGAAACCAACTTTCTCGATGAAACGGCCAGTTGCAGCGTTGCGGCTGTCCGCTACTACGATTTGATAAAATGGACGCTTTTTAGCGCCGTGACGTGCCAAACGAATGGTTACCATGTCGTCCTCTTTGCTTTCTCAAAAATAAAATTAACCCCAAAAACCATTCAAGAAATTAAATAGTTTGGGGTCTCGTGCCAAAATAAAGCTCCGGAATTTTACTCTTCTCCCGGAGCAATGCAAGGAGTTTAGTTACTTTTTCACCAACATAAATTGAATTTAAAGTTTGTGACGTACCTAACACCCTGAATCGATGCGTGATCGATTAATTAACGACCAAATGGGTTGAAGCCACCGCCTCCACCCATGCCGCCCATCATGCCTTGCATGTTGCGCATCATGCCTTTCATGCCACCTTTTTGCATCTTTTTCATCATCTTCTGCATTTGGGTGAACTGTTTTAGTAAGCGGTTTACGTCTTGAACCTGCACACCAGAACCAGCCGCAATACGTTTCTTGCGTGAGCCTTTGATAATCTCTGGGCGTTGACGTTCTTTCATTGTCATGGAGCTGATGATCGCTTCCATCTGCTTGAACATCTTGTCATCGACTTTGTCTTTCACATTGTCTGGTAGCTGAGACATACCTGGAAGCTTATCCATCATGCCCATCATGCCGCCCATGTTTTGCATCTGGCCTAGCTGTTCACGGAAATCTTCAAGGTCGAAACCTTTCTTCTCTTTGAACTTCTTCGCCAGCTTTTCTGCTTTTTCTTGGTCAACGTTGCGTTGAAGGTCTTCAATTAAAGACAGAACGTCACCCATGCCAAGAATACGTGAAGCAACACGATCTGGATGGAACGGTTCTAGCGCGTCAGTTTTTTCACCGACACCCAAGAATTTGATTGGTTTACCCGTTACATGGCGTACTGACAGTGCCGCACCACCACGAGCATCACCATCAACTTTAGTTAGAACTACACCGGTAAGAGGTAGCGCATCGCCAAAGGCTTTTGCTGTATTTGCTGCGTCTTGACCCGTCATAGCGTCAACAACAAATAGCGTTTCTACTGGGTTGATAGCTGCGTGAAGATCTTTGATCTCCCCCATCATCTCTTCATCAATCGCTAAGCGACCTGCGGTATCGACAATCAATACGTCGTAGAATTTTTTCTTCGCATGGTCAATCGCTGCATTGGCGATATCAATAGGCTTCTGGTCTGGAGATGATGGGAAGAAGTCAACACCGATGTCTGACGCCAGCGTTTCAAGCTGCTTGATTGCCGCAGGGCGGTAAACGTCGGCAGACACAACCAAGACTTTCTTCTTGTCACGTTCTTTTAAAAGCTTAGATAGCTTACCTACCGATGTGGTTTTACCCGCACCTTGTAGACCCGCCATAAGAAGCACAGCAGGTGGTTGAGCGGCAAGGTTTAGCGCCTCATTCGACTCACCCATTACGGCTTCAAGTTCTGTTTGAACGATCTTGATAAATTCCTGACCAGGAGTCAGAGATTTAGAAACTTCTACACCTACCGCTTTTTCTTTAACGCGGTTAACAAATTCACGAACAACCGGAAGCGCAACGTCAGCTTCAAGTAAGGCCATTCGTACTTCACGTAGGGTCTCTTTAATGTTGTCTTCGGTCAGACGACCTTTGCCACTGATATTTTTCAGCGTTTTGGATAATCGATCCGTTAAATTCTCAAACATCTTTGTCTCTTCGCTAAAATGGCGATTAATTAGTGTGAGTATACATTAGCCAAGGTCTGAGTCATACCCGTACCGCTGCTCTATTCTTGTCTCTATTTCTATATGGTGCGGTAACTTATTAATTTCAATATCTCATCTCTCACGATTGATGTCGGATATAACGTAGCCCCAAAGTGTAATGCAAGGTATAATTTCCTCATTGTGCACAATAATATTTAGGATTCATGGATAGCTTAATAGCCATCGCGGCCGCCATACTTTATGTTTTGGCGATTGCGACCATCATACCCGGACTCTCACAGCAGTCAGGAATCAAAGCAAAAACAGTGTTTGCTAGTGCTGCCTGTGCGCTTGTTTTTCATGCGTGGATTTTGAGTGATCTGATTTTTGATGGTTCAGGTCAAAACCTTAGTATTCTAAACGTAGCCTCTTTGATCAGTTTTATTATTTCTCTGGTCATGAGCCTTGCTATGTTGAAAAATCGGTTGTGGTTTTTATTGCCTGTCGTTTATAGCTTTGCTGCCATCAATTTATCTGCTGCCACATTTTTGCCAAGCACGTTTATCAAGCACCTAGAGAATGACCCTAAGCTACTCATTCACATTTCTTTTGCGCTGTTCTCATACGCAACTTTAACTATCGGTGCACTCTACGCACTTCAGCTGGCTTGGTTGGATCACAAACTGAAAACAAAAAAATCTTTGGCGATTAACCCAAACCTGCCGCCTTTATTAATGGTAGAGCGTCAGCTATTCAAAATTATTTTGATCGGTAATTTATTGTTAACTGGCACGCTCATTACTGGCTTTGTCTTTGTGCAGGATATGTTTGCTCAAGGTAAAGCGCATAAAGGCATTCTTTCTTTCATCGCTTGGATTGTGTACTCAATACTGCTTTGGGGTCATTATCAAAAAGGTTGGCGTGGTAGAAAAGTTACTTGGTTCGCTGTCGCAGGGGCAACGCTGTTAACTCTGGCGTATTTTGGCAGTCGCTTTGTGAAAGAAATCATCTTGAATTAAGGAGCTCTAGGGCTCCTATCCTTTATATTTTAGGCTAGATAAAATACAGTACGCCTTAACCCTTTGACTTAACGGACTTACTCAACCGTTATATAACCCAATACTTACAAGGAACAGCAACGTTTTGGACGACATCTCTACGGGTATCTTGTTTGCGCTACTCGCGTGTCTTATCGTCATATCAGGTTACTTTTCCGGCTCAGAAACAGGGATGATGTCTCTGAACCGTTATCGCTTAAAGCACTTAGCCAAAAATGGGCATAAAGGCGCTAAGCGAGTCGAAAGGCTATTAGACCGTCCAGATCGTTTGATTGGTCTTATTCTTATCGGCAACAACCTCGTTAATATTCTCGCGTCCGCCATCGCGACCATTATTGGTATGCGTTTGTATGGTGATTTAGGTGTCGCTATCGCAACCGGTGCACTGACTATGGTTGTATTGGTTTTTGCTGAAGTTACCCCAAAAACAATTGCAGCGCTGTACCCTGAACGCGTGTCTTACGCGAGCAGTATCCTACTGACCATATTGATGAAGTTACTATCGCCTTTGGTGATGCTCGTTAACTTTATTACGAATGGCTTTATTCGTTTACTTGGCGTAAAAGCCGATCACTCAGTAGAAGACCATCTTAGTTCCGATGAGCTGCGTACCGTAGTAAACGAAGCTGGCGGATTGATCCCTCGCCGACACCAAGACATGTTGGTATCTATTTTGGATCTTGAGCACGTCACTGTGAACGACATCATGGTGCCACGCAATGAGATTACCGGTATCGATATTAATGATGACTGGAAATCCATCGTTCGTCAGCTTACCCACTCACCACATGGACGCATTGTTTTTTATCGTGACCAAATTGATGAAGTGGTTGGCATGCTGCGCCTGCGTGAAGCTTACCGCCTGATGCTGGAAAAAAACGAGTTCAATAAAGAGACGCTATTACGTGCTGCGGATGAAGTCTATTACATCCCGGAAGGTACGCCACTGAACGTGCAAATGTTAAAGTTCCAACGCAACAAACAGCGTATTGGTCTGATTGTTGATGAGTATGGTGACATTATTGGCTTGGTGACATTGGAAGATATTCTGGAAGAGATCATTGGCGAATTCACGACCTCGATTTCTCCAAGCCTTTCTGATGAAATCAGTCCTCAAGGTGACGGAAGCTTCCTCATTGAAGGCAGCACCAATATCCGAGATATTAACAAAGGCCTGAAATGGGATTTACCAACGGATGGCCCAAGAACGTTAAACGGTCTTATTTTGGAACACCTGGAAGATATTCCAGAGAGCCATTTAAGCGTGAGAGTGGCTGGTCATCCAATGGAGCTTGTTGAGATTGAAGAAAACCGCATCAAGCTCGTTCGTGTTTATCCTAAAAAGAAAAAATAGCCACCTATCTACAAATCACGATGAGAAAAACTCAACGATAAAAAATAAAAGAGCCTGATCATGTCAGGCTCTTTTTAGTTCTGGATAAATATGCTTCTTGATAAGTTTTTAGCAACTAGTCGATGCGCAGCTCTTTTAGCATCGATTCAGGCAAAGCAAGTTCATCATTTTTGTTCACCGATACACCAGCATCCAAAATGCTCTTTGCGATCTGTTGTGCTTCTTCTAAAGAGTGCATCGCTGCCGTGCCACATTGGTATTCGTTGAGTTCAGGGATCTTGTTCTGGCTTTCTACCTTTAGTACGTCTTCCATGGCCGCAATCCAAGCATCCGCTACTTGCTGCTCTGATGGAGTGCCAATCAGGCTCATGTAAAAGCCGGTGCGGCAACCCATAGGCGAAATATCGATGATCTCAACAGAATCGCTGTTTAGGTGATTGCGCATAAAACCTGCATAAAGGTGCTCTAGTGTATGGATACCTTTTTCAGAAAGGATGTCTTTGTTTGGCGCGGTAAAGCGTAAATCGAAGACAGTAATCGTGTCCCCTTTTGGGGTCTGCATGGTCTTCGCCACTCGCACTGCCGGTGCATTCATGCGAGTGTGGTCCACGGTAAAACTATCGAGTAAAGGCATTACATCTCTCCTGATTGTAACTCCAATACCTCTCGGTACTGGATAAATGTCATTCATCCCTACAGCACATAAACAGGCTGTAGGTTAAAAGAACCAGCTGCTGTTGTCTTCCAATTCCTGACGACATTGCTTCAGCTGCCAGCCATAAGTTTTTGCAGTTTGTTCAACACGTCGAGCGACTTTGAGCAAGCTGGGCTTTCGCTTATAAGTACCTCGCTTGTACCCACCTCGACCTTCATGATAAGCCAGATATTGACTGTATGGGTCCCATAACGAAATCCCTAGTTGGCGCCTCGTTTCGTGAGTATACCAACCGACAAACATCATTGAATCATCAAAGTTGGTACGAGAACCGCCCTGACCCGTCGCATCTTGGAAATCTTCCCAAGCAGGATCTTGAGCTTGAGCGTAACCATACGCACTGCTGACTCGTCCCCAAGGGATAAATCCCAATAAATAGTCTTTGGGTGGTTTCGCATCGTGCCGAAAGCTGCTTTCTTGTTTAATGATAGCCATAGCGACATGAATGGGGGTTCCCCACTTTTCTTCCATATCTTTGGCATCATCATACCAGCCGGATTTCTCTCGAAATATCTCACATAAATTATTCTGCTGCTTTGGCGGTGCCGTGGCACAACCTGCAAGTAACATGCTTCCGAGTACCGATACTACTAACGGTTTAATGTTCAATCCCACCCAACCTTTACCTATTCACTACTGCTTCAAATAAGCAAAGTAATCTCCCAAAAAATCATCAAAAGATAGCGTGTCACTTTGTTCCGCTTGCTTTTGCTTTTCTACTGACGACGCCACTTCCGTTTCCATCGTATCTTGCGAGTAGTACTGATAACCGTGAGCTAGATTTTCCTCGCGGTACTTCATGCCAAGCGCACAGCCGACTTTACCTAACCCACCAAGCTCTTTCGTCAGCTCTAATAGTTGACCTGAAATCGTTAGTTCTGGGTTATCAACCCATGTCTCGAGTTTATTACACACATCTTGGTATGCACTGCCACCAGCAGCCATATCCATTTGCTGTGCTATCTGACGCAGCTCGACAAAAACTCGATGCGCCCAATCTTGCAGAGATAGACGTTCACCTTGGCAACCAATTTGCAGCATTAGCCCTTTTTCACGACCAGAAACAATGACTTTGTTCCAGTTGTCGCGCCAACACTCTAATTCACAGTTGTCCATTGGATCCGAGTCTGACAAGGCCGCCCAAGTCAGGAAGAGATCAAGGAATCGTACTTGCTCTTCATCCAACCCCACTGCGCTGAATGGGTTAACGTCTAGAGAGCGAACTTCAATGTACTCAACCCCACCGCGTCGTAACGCATCTGAAGGTTTCTCACCACTTTTCGACACGCGTTTCGGGCGAATTGGAGCGTATAGCTCGTTCTCAATTTGTAAAATATTGGAATTAAGCTGGCGGTATTCACCGTCCACTTTGACGCCTATTTTCGCAAACTCTTCTGATGGGTGACGAATCGCATCGCTCAAACCATCCAGATACTGATCAATGCTGTTAAAGCCAATTTTCAGTATACTTTGCGCACTATTGGTGTAGCCCAGATCGCTCAAACGCAAAGACGTCGATTTCGGCAAATACAAAGTGCCGCCAATTTTCTCGAATGGCAGATCGGTTTCACGACCTTGAATAAAAGAGCCGCATAACGCTGGCGATGCACCGAAGAAATACGGAATCATCCAACCAAAACGGTAGTAGTTACGGATCAGCGCAAAGTAGGCATCAGACTTAGCATCTTGGCGGGCTTGTTCATCTTGCTCGCCGAATAGCGCATCCCAAAATGTCTCAGGGAACGAGAAGTTAAAATGCACACCTGAGATGATTTGCATCAGGCTGCCATAGCGGCGTTTTAGGCCTTCTCGGTACAGGGTTTTCATTTTTGCTGCATTCGAAGAGCCGTACTGAGCAAGCTGAATATCCTCTTCCGAGCCGACATAACATGGCATAGAAAGAGGCCACATCTTTTCTTCACCCATTTTTGTCTGCGTGAAGTGATGGATATCTTTCAGTTGTGCCATCAGTTCTGGAATTTCATGTGACACAGGAGTAATGAACTCTAACAATGATTCAGAAAAATCAGTCGTGATCCATTGGTTTGTGAACGCTGAGCCTAACCCCTCTGGATGAGGTGTTGTTGCTAGATGTCCATCCTGACGATAGCGCAAAGTTTCTCGCTCAACACCGCGTCCAAACTGCTTAAATACTTCGGGGTTTGATGCAACTTTTTTTAGTCGCGCAGCAAAATCAGTCAAAATGAGGTTCGCTTATATTGGGAGCAGGACACTTGTCACAAAGGACAAGCGTAAGCTAAGTTATTGATATTTAATGCATCTAGATAAATAACCCACGAAAAGTCGCTTATCTAGATGAATAGCGGAGAAACGTTTCTCCGCTATTAAATGTGTACTCTATCGAATGATTTCAAGCTCTTCTACGTCTTTCCCCAACTTTTCTAATTGAGGACGCAGTGATTTAGCATCACCAACGACGATAATTTGATAGTCATTTGGATCAAACCACTTTTGAGCCAGTGCATTCAAAGTCTGCTTATCAACTTTTTCTACGATAGCGTTTCTTTGCTGCAAGTAATCTTGATCGAGGTTGTACTTAAGAATATCACTAATGAGTTCCGCTTTTTGTGTTGGCGTTTCATATTTCAGTGCATCTTTTTGACCGACCGCTTGACGCATAAATTTCATCTCTTCATCAGTAATTCCTGACTGCGAGTATTCATTTAGCTCATTTTCCATCTCAATGATAGAAGCAACCGTTGCATCCGCTCGTACTTGCGCGGTGAAAACAACCGAGCCAGTTTCTGGATTTCCAGAGAAGTAGCCGTAAGCGCCGTATGTGTAACCCTTGTCTTCACGTAGGTTTTGGTTAATGCGGCTATTGAAGTTTCCAGCTAAGTTGAAGTTTGCCAGTTGGCTTAGGTAAAAATCGCCCGTTGCATCGTAAGGCATACCCTGACGAACCATCATGACCACACTTTGTGGTGCACCTGGTTTATCAACAAGATGGATCTTTTGCTCACCTAATGCAGCGATGCTTTGCGGTGCATACAATGGCGCAGCTTCATCCTGCCAGTTTTTCCAGAACGTCAGTTGCTGTTCAATTTCCTGTTGGTCAATGTCACCAACAACGACGATTTGCGCACTTTGTGGCGTGTAATGCTTCGAGTAGAATTCACGGACATCATCCAACGTTAGTGCACTAACACCTGCTTGCGTGCCGTCTTTTGGTCGAGCAAAGACAGAGTCCCCATAAAGCACCTGGCGAGTCGCTTGTGATGCCATCCAACTTGGGTTTTGATGCTCATACACAAGACCTTCTAGCGCTTGCATCTTCACACGCTCGAAGTCTGCTTGCTTAAATGCAGGAGACAGCAACATCTCTTCGACAATTTTCAACGTCGGCTCTAAGTTCTTTTCTAAAGCAGAAACGCTGATGTTTGTTGTGTAGCCCGTTGCATTCACGGAGATGACACTACCTAGTTTATCGAGCTCAGCTTGAATCTCTTCGACACTACGTTTCGTTGTGCCTTCTTGCAACATTGCTGCGGTCAACTGGGCAAGACCTTCTTTGCCCTTTTCAACAAAACGTGTTCCCGCAGGTAAACTAAACTGCATCATGACCGTTGGTGTTTCATCGCTAACCGCACCAAGCAATTCCGAGCCATTATTGAAATGAAGCTCGTACAACTCAGGCATCGTCGCTTTCACTGGCTCCCCTACAGGCGGTTGCACAGAGCGATCGAAGTTATCGGTCGCACGACGATACGCCAATTGATCATCAGTGATCTTCTCGTATTCTGGTAGCGTACGCTTTGGCGTCACAAAGGTCGCTGGTTTTACGACAAGGTCAGTTTTTCCTTTTGGTACCACGCTTAGGGTCACTTTGTTCTTACCTTGGATAAAATCCGTATACGCTTTTTCTACCGATGCAGGCGTGACTGCGCGGATCTGCTCAAGCTGTTGCTCAAGACGATCAGGATCGCCGAAAAATGTCTCGTTGGAAGCCAACTGCGTTACTTTGCCTTTAACGCTTTCTAATGCAAAGATAGCATCCGCTTCCGCCTTACCCTTCAATTGTTCAAGGCGATCTTCTGTCACGCCTTTTTCAGCAAACTGATTGAGTGACTGTAAAAGCTCGTCGTACAGTTTTGATAGGTCGCCTTTGTCCCCAGAGTCACCCATTGCATAAACGTAAAAGTTACACGCCAGTTCTGCACAGTCATGGAATGAGCCCGCATCGACGGCTTTTTGAGTCTTGACTAAGTCTTGGTAGAGCACGCTGTTTGTACCGCCACCTAGCACTTCAGATAGCGTGTCGAGAGACGCTTGGCTTTCTTCGCCGTTGTAAGTTGTTGGCCACGCGATCATCACCATCGGTTGTTGAATGCGATCTTCTAGCGTGATGTATTTGTCTTCTTGCAGTTTTGCAGGTTGTTTCGGCGCATTTTCAACCTCTGGCCCACGAGGAATCGAACCGAAGTACTTATTTACCCACTCAAGAGTTTGTTCAACGTCTAAGTCCCCACCGATAGTGATAGTCGCATTGTTTGGGCCATACCAACGTAAGAAAAACGCTTTGAGATCGTTCACATCAACACGATCAAGATCTTCAACATAACCAATAGTTTGCCACGAATACGGATGACCTTCAGGATATAGCGCTTCAGACATGCGCTCCCAAATTAAGCCATAAGGACGATTATCGTAACGCTGAGCTCGCTCATTTTTTACAGTAGAACGCTGAATTTCAAATTTGCGTTGAGAAACCGCATCCAGCAAAAAGCCCATACGGTCAGACTCTAACCACAGCATTTTCTCTAGCTGGTTAGCCGGGACAGTTTCAAAGTAGTTAGTACGATCACGGTTTGTCGTACCATTTAACGTACCGCCAGCCTCTGTGATGATTCTGAAGTGCTCTTGGTCACCAACGTTCTCTGAACCTTGGAACATCATGTGCTCAAAGAAATGCGCAAAACCAGACTTACCCACCTCTTCACGAGCCGAACCAACATGGTAAGTCACATCCACATGGACCAATGGGTCGGAATCTTCAGGAGCTAATATCACCGTTAAACCATTATCGAGTTTATACTTTTGGTATGGAATCTTTACTTTGCCTTCTTCCGCTTTCGATGACTCGACGAAAGTTACCCCTTTCGGCAGTGATGAAACTGGCGTATTTGATGCACAGCCCGTGATCACCAAAAGTGAACACGCGCCAACCCAAAACATCTTCATGTACTTTCCTTAAAATAATCCGAGATAGATGGCCGCAAGTAAGCTATACCTAGCAGCCTTTCCTAAAAATATTAAAATCACGCAAGGCAGAAACTTCATTCTCAGCCACCCTGCGGCTAAACACAGCGGGTCTCCAATCACGGGTAACCAGCTAAAAAATAATCCCCAATAGCCATACTTTGACAGCCACTTTAATGCGGTATGACCGTGCTTTTCTTCTTGCGCTTTGTTGGGAATCCACAAGCCAAGCCAATAATTTGTTAAGCCACCAAGCGTATTGCCGATAGTGGCGACCATAATAATTGACGAAACGGAATATTGATTTAATGAGAGAGTGGCAACTAAGCCCGCCTCAGAGCCACCAGGTAACAAAGTGGCACTGAGAAAACCGGTCATGAAAAGCACCCATAATGCTGAATCTGAAAACCAAAGCGCTAAACTTTCAAAGCTCGTATTAAATGCTTCTAGCATGTCATATCAAGCAACACCTTGCCTCTGGTTCTTCCTGATTCAACTTGCTGGTGAGCAGCAATCACATCACTCATCGGATAAACCTGTTGAATTTCAGTCTTCAGTAAACCAACGCCAACCATGTACAACAAGGTATCTAATTGCGCTGGATCTGGCTCAACCAACATGCCGTTAGCCTCAAAGCCTAGGAGTTTGGCTTTTTCACAAATCAGCTCAGCTGTGATGGTTGGAACGGTTATGACTCTCGCACCGTCTTTCAGGCATTTAAGCGCATCTAACGCGGCATCTCCACCTACTAAATCAATCAAAACATCAACGTCTTCAACACGTTCTGACACTGGTGCAAATTGATAGTTCACTGCGTGAGCGCCAAGGGTAGCCAGGTAGTCTAAATTTCGTTCACTGCAGGTTGTAAAGACTTCCGCTTTAGTCGCGACCGCGATTTGTACCGCTAGGTGTCCAACGCCACCGGCTCCTGCGAGGATAAGTACGCGATCGTTTTCTGTCACATTGGCTTTGCTGAGTGCTTGTGCCGCAGTTTGGCCAGCCAACGGTAATGCTGCTGCAGCCTCTAAAGTAACTGAACTGGGAACATGACTTAACTCAGCTTCTGGAACACATACGTACTGACTGTACCCACCGCCTCGGACTGGGAAACCGATAAATCCAGCCACCTCATCACCATCATTAAAACGCGACGCCCCGTCTCCACAGGACACGACTTTTCCTGAGATGTCATAACCTGGTACCCAAGGTAAATTATCCTTGTTCTGCGCAGCTGCCCAACCGAGTCCGGCTCGAGTTTTAACATCAATAGGGTTTACGCCTGAAAAAGCGACTTTTACTAAGACTTCACCAGGCTGTGGTGATGGTGTAGAAGCATGTTGAATCGCGAGTACGTTGGCATCACCAAATTCAGTGATAACGATCTGTTTGTGTTCCATAAACCATTCCCTGCAAGAAAACAAAAAGGGATGCGAAAGCATCCCTTTGACTATAAACCATTTTGTTAACCGAAGTTAATCGTGATTTTGTAAATTGGTTGATCATTCCATTTTCGGTAATGACTAGCCGACAAGTGCTAGCAAGATACCAGCGGCAACCGCTGATCCCAATACACCTGCAACGTTTGGTCCCATCGCATGCATCAACAAGAAGTTTTGCGGGTTAGCTTGTAAGCCGACTTTGTTCACCACACGCGCGGCCATTGGTACCGCAGAAACGCCAGCCGCACCGATAAGTGGGTTGATGTCTTCTTTCGAGAACTTGTTAAGCAACTTAGCCATTAGCACACCAGCACCCGTACCAATACTAAACGCAACCGCACCAAGCCCTAGAATGCCTAATGTTTCTAAGTTCAGGAATTGATCCGCTTGCAGCTTCGAGCCAACCCCTAAGCCCAAGAAGATCGTCACGATGTTGATCAGCTCATTTTGTGCGGTTTTCGATAGACGATCGACCACACCCGCTTCACGCATTAAGTTACCAAGACAGAACATACCGACAAGAGGCGTTGCTGAAGGTAGGAAAAGAATCGTCATGAGTAATACTGCCATCGGGAACAATACCTTTTCCCATTTACCCACGTGACGCAGTTGCGCCATTTGAATCTCACGTTCTTCCTTAGTGGTTAGCGCCTTCATGATTGGCGGCTGAATGATTGGCACTAAAGCCATGTAGCTGTACGCGGCTACAGCAATCGCACCAAGCAGGTCTGGTGATAACTTACTTGCTAAGAAAATCGCCGTTGGGCCATCCGCACCACCGATGATGGCGATAGACGATGCATCCGCCATGGAGAACTCCATACCAGGTACATAGTTGAGCAAAATAGCGCCAAACAGTGTCGCAAAAATACCAAACTGAGCTGCCGCACCTAGCCACAACGTTTTTGGGTTTGCGATCAAAGCACCAAAGTCGGTCATCGCACCCACACCCATGAAGATCAACAACGGGAACACACCCGATTCAATCCCAATGTAGTAAACGTAGTAGAGCAAGCCGCCAGGCTCAGTAAAGCCAGCATTTGGAATATTCGCCAAGATAGCACCAAAACCAATCGGCAATAACAGTAAAGGCTCAAAGCCTTTTTTGATTGCCAAAAACAGCAAGGTACAACCAACCAGCATCATACAGATTTGGCCGAACTCGAAGTTAGCGATCCCTGTTTCTGCCCAAAGGGTTAACAATCCGTCCATGATACTCCCTTACGCCAGGCTCAACAGAGGCGCACCTACTGTGACAGCATCGCCTTCTTTAACGTTCAACTCTTGGACAACACCACCACGCGCCGCACGCACTTCTGTTTCCATCTTCATTGCTTCAAGAATCAGTAGTACATCGCCTTCAGCCACTTCAGCACCAGGCTGAACATTCACTTTAAAGATGTTACCGGCAAGAGGAGCAGGCACCGCTTCAGCAGAAGCGCTAGAAGGTGCGCTAGGTGCCGTCGATTTTGCAGGCGCCGCAGAAGGAGCGACAGAGGTTAGCTCGCCTTGAGGACCGACTTCCACCTCATACACCTGTCCGTCAACACGTACGCTATAAGTTTCTACGCCGCCAGTTGCTGTTTGCGCCGCAGGTACAGCAGGCTTCGCGGCTTCTAGCGTTGGTGCAGGTTCAAATGCTTCTGGGTTTTCACGATTCTTAAGGAACTTGAGACCAACTTGAGGGAAAAGCGCATAAGTAAGTACATCATCAACACGCTCGCTTGCTAGCTTAATACCCTCTGATTTCGCTTTCTCCATCAGATCAACAGTAAGCGTCTCCATTTCAGGCTCAAGCAAATCGGCAGGACGACAAGTAATAGGCTCTTTGCCATCAAGTACTTTAGCTTGCAGCTCTGCATTTAACTCGGCTGGCGCTTGACCGTATTCGCCTTTCAATAGACCAGCGGTTTCCTTAGTAATGCTCTTATAGCGTTCGCCAGTAAGCACGTTAATCACCGCTTGCGTTCCGACGATCTGCGAAGTTGGAGTCACCAATGGAATGAAACCAAGATCTTCGCGAACACGAGGGATCTCTTCTAAGACTTCATCAATGCGATCCGCCGCGCCCTGTTCTTTCAACTGGCCTTCCATGTTAGTCAGCATGCCGCCAGGCACTTGAGCAATCAGGATGCGAGAGTCTACACCTTTCAACTGACCTTCCCACTTCGCGTACTTCTTACGTACTTCACGGAAATACGCGGCGATAGGTTCTAGTTGCTCGAGCTTCAAATTCGTATCTCGCTCGGTTCCTTCTAGCATCGCGACTACCGTTTCAGTCGGTGTGTGACCATAGGTACAACTCATTGAAGAAATCGCTGTATCGAGAATATCAATACCAGCTTCAACTGCTTTTACCGCTGTCGCAGTAGACAAGCCTGTCGTCGCGTGACAATGAAGTGCTAATGGCACATCACAAGACGCTTTGATACGCGTAATAAGCTCTTCCGCTTCATAAGGCTTGAGTAAGCCAGACATATCTTTAATACACAGTGAATGACAACCTAAATCCTCTAGGCGTTTTGCCAAGTCAACCCAAGTGTCTGCGTTATGCACAGGGCTTGTTGTGTAAGACAATGTACCTTGGGCATGTGCGCCAACATCGACCGTTGCTTTAACGGCCTTCTGGAAGTTTCGCACGTCATTCATTGCATCAAAGATACGGAACACGTCCATACCGTTAGCATGTGCGCGTTCAACGAACTTCTCTACTACGTCGTCGGCATAATGGCGGTATCCTAAAAGGTTTTGACCACGCAGTAGCATTTGCATTGGCGTATTAGGCATCGCTTTTTTCAACTCACGTAAACGCTCCCAAGGATCTTCCCCTAAGAATCGAATACAAGAATCAAACGTTGCGCCACCCCAAGTCTCTAGAGACCAGTAACCAACCTTATCCAACTCAGCTGCGATAGGCAGCATATCCTCAATACGCATACGCGTAGCAAATAGTGATTGATGGGCATCACGAAGGACCACATCTGTAATAGCTAGTGGTTTAGACATGCTCTTAAACTCCTTTTTAATCCTGGTTCGGCTACTTCGCGAATGAGGCGCGATGTTTATGAATCGCAGCCGAGATCGCCGCCACTACTTGTGGACTAACAGCTGAAGAGGTTGATTGAATATTAGTATTTGTTTTTGGTGCTGCGATCGGCTCTGGTACTTCTTCTGGTACCAATTTCGACATTAGCCGAACGAGATAAACAAGAATAGTGAGGAAAATAAATACGACCGCCATCCCCGTTAGCATCAGGGTGGCCGCATCTACTAGCAGGCTTCCTATATTAGTCATGTTGCTTCCTTTCTTTGTCATCCTGACAACGTGCAGGACTTTAATAGCGTCAAATCCCGACCAATGGATTATCTCGATTGGTTAAATTTTGTCAATTTTGTTTAAGGAAGGTTTGTAATAATCCTGATAAATGATTATTTATTCACTACCCAGATCACAGTTCATGACAAAATAATTACTGCGAATCTGCTATCTCCTTACGAACAGAGTAAAGGAGGACATAAATAAAAACTGCGATTTGGATTTCAAAACCAAATCGAGATTTACACATAAAAACCAATAAAAACAAAAGGATGTCATTTTATAACAATTAATAAACAAATAAAAAACAAAGAAGTTACATGTAAACAGTTGAAGTGAAAGAAACGGAAATTAATATACAGGAGAGATAGTAAGGATGGATTCACAAACTACAGCTGAAACTTTATTCCAAATTGCTTAGATAAGCACATATTCGCTTTTGGAAAAGAAGGACCTCGCCTCTAACAACTCTAGGCTATAGTTCCTGATGTCCAGATACAAAAAAGCCTCGCAATTGCGAGGCTTTTTCAGTAAATGGCGCGTCCTGGAGGATTCGAACCTCCGACCGCCTGGTTCGTAGCCAGGTACTCTATCCAGCTGAGCTAAGGACGCGCAGTTTTCGATATCAACTTTCGTCAACATCAGGGCATTACCC
The DNA here is from genome assembly GCF_024744415.1 of Vibrio sp. RM-41-2B. Classification (NCBI taxonomy): domain Bacteria; kingdom Pseudomonadati; phylum Pseudomonadota; class Gammaproteobacteria; order Vibrionales; family Vibrionaceae; genus Vibrio; species Vibrio sp. RM-41-2B. The sequence continues at coordinate 164,901 of NZ_JAMQWD010000016.1, forward strand.
TT